>JADJVA010000014.1 GCA_016716765.1 Bdellovibrionales bacterium
GATAGCCCGCAATACCACCTTCAATTGTACAAACAGACGACAATTTTACGAGACCCCGACGCGTTCCTTTTTGGGCAGACCAAACTTTCCCCGAGGGGGTTTTGCTCTCGTCTTTGACAACTTAGTTTTAAACCGCGAAATCTTCACCAACAGTTGTTGCTGGCTGATTCCAAGATGAATCGGACGCCCGCACTGACCTTCTGCTTCATCGCAAACATATATAGGTGAGGATAGACACCTACTCCCTTAAAACATCCAGGGTGATACGTCAATTACACGGATTTCCTCAGAAAGTTTTTCCGCCAATAGACGCGACTGTTCAGCATGGTCAGCCACCATCAATTTGTTCGGCAACGCACAAGCGAAAGCCGACCGCCAGATTTTAAAGAAATAGGTCAGCGCCTTTTCGATAAATGGAATATAGAGATCAAAACAGCCTTTGCATGTTAGGTAATCACCGCTGTCTGCAAGGTACGTCTTTAACTCTTGATCTGACCTGGAAAGGTTTTTGGTGTTCACATAAGGGGGATTACCAACCACTAAGTCGAATGAGCCCTTGAATCCTTTGATAGATTTGTCTCTCAAACTATCTGTGCACTTTATATTGTCGTCCACGTTAGGAAGCGCTTGATCTCGCTGCATGACAGTCAGATAAATTGACAACTTTGTGAGCGCCACTGCTACTTCACTTCGGTCGATTCCAAAGACATTCTTACTTGCTACTTCATTCCGAAGAATTTCCAGGTTGCCATCACTCTCTGAATCAACTTCGGCAAGGCGAGTAGATATGCGCGGATGGCACCCACAATGAAATGTCCCGATCCATGCTGAATCAAGCACTTTGATTTTGGAGAAATCATCCGTACTTCTCAATGAACGCTCAAGAAGGTAGTCCACTACGTAGTCAGGGGTATAATAGCTGCCAGAATCTTTGCGCCCAGTAGCACTTTCGAGGACTACCGATTTTTTAGCAGTGAGATGTGGTTTAAACTCCAATAGAGATTCGAATATGCCGCCTAGATGTTCCGCCGAGATTCTTTTGTAATCGACAAATAGCTTTTTCCCACCTTTGTCAGCATCGCAAGCTAGGTCGAGAATTAATTCATTGATGACATGATCTTCGATCTCGATTTTATTGAAAACTGCGCGGTCACAGTTTTCATACGCGTTCGTCTTGAAGCCTTTTAAGCCAAGAAACTCATCTCCTTTGTCCAGAACTGAGAACAGCTTTTGCAATTTGGAATAGGTTTCAGTGCTTGCTTCGTTCCCCGTCATCACCGACAAGCCACCGTTCTCTTAAGTCGAATGCAATTTTTCCTTAAAAAAACTGTGTTGTACTTCGAATTCAATGCAATATCCAATATGCCCCTGGATTCTGCCGCAAGAACGAAAATCAAACGAAACGCATAGTAGAGAGTGCTTGAATGCCTGGTCGACATCGAGGTCAACGCCCTTTGATTTCATCAATGCTTCAGTAAGCTTCGGGGCCTGTCTCATAATTTTGTTTTTAAGATTGTTTGAGACCCGAACGGCGTAGGCTTCACTTTCCCTAAGAAGTACGTCCAGAATACAGGCGTTTGCTTTCTTGACGAAGGCCACATTTCGGAAGAAATAAAAGAAGTGCATCAAGCGTTCATGCTTGTGTTTAGCGAACAAATGCGCTCTAGGTCTACTTCGAAATATTTGAGTGAACGGTCTTGGCAATTGCGGAAGTAGAGTCTCCACTGCCGACCATTTGTAATGATGCCCCAGTCTTTGATAGTCGCATCCAGGTAGCGCACAATTTGGGCGGAAGGGCGATTTTGTGCCCCACCGTCTGTATCGATCAACGCTCCACGCTTTTGCATCGGCGACGGACAAAGCCATTTCCCATACTTCGCTTCATCCCTCTGCTTAGATCGCATTGCCGCATCTAGAGTTTTCTGGTCCAAAAATAACGTGTAATCAGGCCTACTTCTTTTCCCAGCGTGCTTCACACTTTCCTGGACGTCATAATGGAAGCCAAGCGCCTCCAAAATAGGCTTTATGAACTTGTCTTCAAGCTGGTATTCATTCCAGGACTTGCAAGCAGGATAGTGACGGTCAAATGCATCTTTTATTGTGTTAAAATTTCTCATATTCGAGTTCATCAGAATGCCAATAGTCATCCACAAGCTTGTTACCGGAGCTAGCAGGCTTTCCATCTGTCGGTAAATAGTCCGCAACAAAAGGTTCCGCGAAGAGTCCCTTACACTTCACATAAAGCGGAATTCCGAAGTACTGATCCAAACTTTTGTTATTGTCATTGGCGCTCATGCAGCTACAGCATCCCTAAGTAGTTTTCTGAAAGCTTGGGGAGATTCAAGACTCTTGGAAGTTCGCACCTTCTCGACGACAACTACGTCTTTCGAAAGGGTACGTATCTCCCCGTGGATGATCAGGCGAGGTTTCCAGAACTTTGGCCTGTAGAGGTGAGATATTGGATCGATACAGTAGACATTCTGACCTCCCTCGGTCAACGCTACGCCAATACCCTCTTTGCTATCCCACCATGAAACTGTGAGTTTCATATATCCCCGATATCCTTAGAAAGTATCGGGGTAACTGGACTGAGATGTTGATGGCTTTTCGTCAGCCCACGTGTTTGCCGAGCGGCTTTGCCAAATCTAACCTCTTCTTTTCGATGGAACTTGGTGGGCCCGATAGGGCTTTGGTCTCATGGTCTTTGGTTCAGGGACTCTCCCCAACGCTATGGGCACTTTGGATTTAGAGCCTTTCCCGTGAGAGATCGGTACTCGCTCTTGATTGCGGTTAATCTCACCTTTGCCGACTGATCGGAAAGATTGAATAGGTCTTAGGTCAAAAGGCGGGTTTAGGTTACAGTACGGCACAATTCAATCCTCGTGAAATATCCATTGATCACACCACAAGTGCATATTGGCTATGCCAAACTCATCAGCTATGCTCGACTGTAAGTCGTATTTCCATCTGAAGGGCAAATCATATCATCCACTTAGGCGTCACTTTGTCCTATTGTAGGATGAGTATTTGAATCTTTGCAATAATTAAATATATCTGAGTACTTTTAAGTGCACCTAAGATGGTTCCTAACATTCATCAACGCAGTATCTTGCAGGTGCCCAGGGGATATATAGTACCCCTTCTATCCAAATGAATTATCCCATATGCTGCCAAACCTTGAGGTGATGATCAAACCATCGAAAATCAATCTCGTTTCTAAGCACTCCATGTTGGTATTTGATAAGAATTGCTTCAGCCTCAGCCTTTGAAATGCAAAGCCACTCTCGTCGGCTATGGAAAGTCTAACTGGAGTGGCTGAAACTGGCATAATCGTGTACTTGATCCCATCAATCAAAATACTCTGAAATATCTCTCGATACGAGCTATGTCCCCACATCTCGAGCTTCAAAATATCGAGAGCGAGGGCAATTTCCATTACCATTCTTTTGTCGTGGCCCTTTCCTCGTACTGATGGCTCCGTCTTAATGATTTCATTATATAGCCCCGCAAGTAAGCCCATTGTTGTGAATGTGGGCCCTTTTCCTCCAAAACATTCCGAACAAAACGCAAAAGCTAAACACAGACGTATTTACCAGCGAGAAGAACGTCCACTTCCTTTTATAAATACTTCGGGCGCCAAAGAAATGATGAAAGCCACCAGTCCAAATACCAAAAAATAGCCCTTATCGCTAGCCAAAGGTCGTTATGAGGCGCAGATTTGCAGCAGGATTATCCCAGTAACCGTTATCAGATGTCTTCATCAGCAGATTGACTTCAATGAATCTGTTTTTCTTCTCTGTCCAAGTCAGCGATCCCCCAGTTAATTTTAATTGCCATCACTAACCCTGTCTGGTCCTGGTTCCATGATCGGTAGTAATGGTGCAACACGCAAATCAGTCGACGGGTCAACCGAAATGTCCTCAGCCGATTCTGCATTTCCTCCAATTTCAATGCGACCATGGTTGCGGTATCCCACCCAAATTCAATCTATAAGAAATTTTGTTCAGTCATCGCTATTGGGCTCATGCACTCTTTCTCATCATCTGAAACGTAGCAATTTCATTGGTAACTAGAAAATGGCCTTTAATGAGTAAGAATGCTCGGTAAACCAACCGTCCTTTTGATTCATCAATCACTTCCATTCTTTTTATCCTGATCTTCCAGGTAACTTGACCAAAATGTCTTCGTTAAAAAGGATCCTTAGAAACCGCTCTAACCACGGAATTGGTTGTTTTCTCGTATTAGAATCATTGAATCATCGGATTCTTCGTCAATAACATATTCATGACTATTTGTTAACGACTTATAGATCATTGCTGCAGCATCTTCCTCTGTACGCACAACAATCAAACCGTTGGCCACCCCTGTATTGAGGTTTACTTGAAGCGACATTGGATGCTCTTCATGCAAGATCTCATATCTCTTATCAAACCACTTCTCTTCCATTTCTGCCGAATTGAGAAAATTCACAACCTTCAAACGCAATCTCCCCACAATCGAGTATTTTTTTTGCAGTAGCTCTCGAATTTCTCGTCTTTTACATACCCTAGGGCAATTTTCTCAGTTCAATATGGTTTGTTCTCTGTCTTCCTTACTGTTATTTGGGTTCAAAATGGATTGAAGACTCGTAACCCACTTTCAATATCAATCTTTGGTACTAAAGCAATTACGTCCTTCCCTGTGCAAGTTTGTTGCCATTTCCGAGCACTTTCCCATTGAATCAGACTCTTGAGCTAGATAAGAGTAACTTTTGCACGTTTTAACATTAGAGCCTCAACAATTCCCTTAGATATTCTTCCTGTCCCATCACTTATTGTGGGGTCAAAATATCTGACGTTTAAAGCTACAAGGTCTTCGTCGGAAAATATATTCTCGACTACTGTAACCCATCTTCAAACGAGACTTTGTCCTCATTGAAGTAGCAACATATACGTCTATGAAATCACTGGATAGATATACGACAGTATTATATTTTGCGGCCGCTATCGCCTTTCTTTCGTCTTCTGAACCTTGTTCGAGTTCTGATTTCTATTCAGTTCGGACACATAGTATCTTTCTTTTTCTATTGTCTCAACACTCAATGGCCTTTTTGGCCGGTTTTAAATCTTTTCCAGATCAATTTTTCGAAACAGACATTTCTTCCCACACCTTCTCCGGAGGCCTTAGTCCAGTACCATATTCCACCGTGGTACTCTATGCCTTGACAAAGAATCGAAATGCATACTTGAAATTTCCAAATCTCAAGGCAGATTTTATATTAAACTCATTTACCTTCTCTTTGTAGAATTTTAGTGACTGAATAGAGTCACCAAACAACGTTTCAAAAAACCATTTACTTACTGGAGCTTGCCCAAGCAGATGCATGATTTGGTTAAATTCAAAAAATCCAATATTTAGCTCATTGTTGCCTGAAAAGTAGTTCTCAAGAGCTTGCTTGACCTTACCCTTTTTGTCACAAAGTGACTGAAATTTCCCTTTATTAGCCTGGAAGTCTAGTGGAGTTCGTCTCCCTAATTTGGCTGTTATTCTAACAATTTTATCAAATCGTGTCGTCATATTTGACCTGCCGGCTTTTCTTGTCGGTTAAACTATACTCGTCGTTGGGGACGAGTTGCATCAGCACTATGGTTCGGATATTTACGCGAAGTAAAAGTTTAACCTAATGATCAAAGATACTATATCAAGATTAAGCCAAAGGCGCTATCAATTCATAAGACCTTATCAAATCGTCTATGTCTCATTTTTAGACTGGAAATATATTCGCCACCTCCTCCATGACAGCTTCTTCGGTGGGAATAAACCTCAAGGCTTCGGTAGCACCTGCCTCATCAATTCCCGCCAAGCGAATGTATCTTTGCATGGTCTTGAGATCTTTCCACCCGCATATTTTCATAACGACGGTTGCGGAATCCCTGTTGATATCAATTGAGTAGCAAAGCAAGCGCGGAGAGTATGAAACTTAATGGAAGGCAAGCGGTTTGCGATACAAAATCCTCTTAGAATGCGAGCTTGTTCGCCCCTTATTCCAATCAGTGAAACGTAGAAGAAGAAAGTCATCTTGGCTTTTCTCCTCAATATTCAGTTCACGAATCAAGGAACCAATAAAACTCGCTAGAGACGAGGAACTGTTCGCCAGTAGCCTGCTTTTGTCGGGCCTACCTGCTTGAGTCGAGTATTCCAGCTTCTTCGGACACGAATGAGTCCGTACCTTTTTCATGTTGATTGGCAGCTTGTCTTGTGCAGCTGCCTCTTCTTGTGGCACAATCTCTACGTCACTTATTTTTAACTGATGAAGTTCACCGCTGCGACAACCAGTGAGAACGGCCGCCACCCAAATAGGATACCAAGGATGCCTTTGTTCAATCGAATTCTTAAGTAAAATGCGAATTTCTTCCCTAGATAAGATTTCGGGTCTTTTTCACCGCGATCGCTCAGCACCTCAAGCCCTGTAACTGGGCTGTGATGCACGCCACAAATAACTCTCTCTTCGATTCCCAAAGATAGACCATATTGATAACGCCTTTAGTCGGCGCCGAAAACTTTGGCTTCGACCCACCTCGTCGACCTGACGAAATATTTCACGGGCGTCTGCCTCTCGTGATATCTGAGGCTGCAATTCTATTTAGCCACGGCTTGGTCCAATTCCTTAGCATGGCTTCGCAATCGACAATTGTCGTCTTAGCTAATCTTCCTGGTGGGAAATAGCTCTTGCTGTCGGAACCATCTCTCAATAACCTCCTCCCAACGAGCGCCTTTGGCTTCAAGCCGGTTAAGCTTCTCGGTTAAGTCCCGCGTGAGACGCTTCTCTTCTGAAATGGCCTTTAACTCGGAAGTGATTCCATTGATGCGCTGTTGAACCCGAACACGCCGATCTTTTCGGCTGCGCAGGTCTATATAGACCTGCCAAAAGAATTTGCCATTTCTTTCATATTTTTTGATCGCCATGAACCCTCCACTTATGGTTTTTAGGATTCAAGTAGTCGATCAAGTTCGACTCTGCGAAAATAAAGGCGACGCCGGAATCTCCGGGGCCTTAGATATCCTCGACAAACCATAATTCGGAGTGCGTTTGCCGATTTTCGCAAATAAGATGCAGCTTCTTTAGAATTCAACCATGTGAGCCCTTCCAAATTCGGCCCACTTGGTTCCAGATCAGTCGTTGATTCGATCTTACTCATTTCTCTGTTCTCCGCAAGATAAGCTAGTCGTCGCGATTCATTTTTATTGAGCCGTCTAACGATCTGATTCGCTCATATGATTCTGCGTACCTCGGTCAGATTTCTGTAACGGGGTCGCCTTTTTGACCAAGGACCTTGTCACCAATAGAATTGGGTCTTGCCTCATTGTCAGAGGATTCCTTCCTTGTAAGCTTAGGATTCGTGCGAGTCTTTCGAGGCTTGGGATTTGGTGATTCGAGCAACTTCAGGTTTCGGCTGATTAATTCCTTGAAGCTCACAGCCTCCCCTCTTGACTGAGCCGTCTTCAGTTGGGAAGTTATCCATTGAGAAAATTTGAGTTCGTTGAAGTGGAGGGATCTAATATCTTGTAGCTCCTTATTTGAAAATTCCCCCGAATGATCTTTCAAAATGTAATTGATCACGTCGCTCCTTGATAGGACAGTGATTCCCTCCAGTGCCTCATTTGCTTGATCGGTCAGTGACCTAAGCTTTTCCCGCAGATCGTCACTGATGGTGATTCTATTGATTGCCTTTGGCTTTTTGTTGGGTTATTGGTGTTTTCCATGGGCCTAATCCTGTTTTGACCAGACAGATTGTTTATCGATGATGTACTTCCAATGTCCAGTCTCATAAACATTGTCGTTTATCTGATCTGGAACCCAAATCTTTTGCACTCCCGGTCGGGTTAGTTTTGGAGGATTGGGCTCAGCCCTCCCCTCTATATTATTTTTCTTATAGAAACTGCCGCACCCGAGGGCGAGGGCACAGCCAGATAGAACTGCGATCTTTAGTATGGATTGCATATAGACCTTTCTTCGTTCGAAATACGTGTTTAGAGAGTAGTGAATAACTACTCAGTCAGGAAAATGGCGAATTTTGATGGTCACTTTTTCGTCATGATTCTGTGGGCTTAGTCTGGTATCGAGAAGATGCTGACTCCTCGCACCGGAGGAGCCTTTAGTGGATGGTCTGAGGGGGGATTTTAGGAGAGTTTGAAGAAGGTTTTGGTTTAATAGATCATGAACAGTCGAGCCTTTGTTTGGTCCGGAAAAAATGGAAGCCTGCCAAAACTGACTTTGAAAATCCTCAAGGGCTAAAAAATTGTGCACATGATTTCGGTAGAAGTTCGGGCCGGATGCAGACTTGAGTATAACTCGAGCTAATTTTGGGGTTGGAACCAACCAAAAGCACAAAATCGATCATGTCATAATGATCATAGAATTTGACGATGGATTCATATCGATCCTTGCTTTTGGTTGAAAGCTCGACCTCAATGGCAATGGTCAAATGGTGTTCTCCATGTGCAAAATGCCAGTAGCCATCGGGCCTATGATTCTTGGTCCTAGGAACCCAGGCCGGATACATTTCAGCTTTCATTCGCCTGAGCTGTTGCTCCGTAAATAATTCGACGCCTTCCGGGCATCCCTCAGCCCACTCGCCTAGGTGGAGAGCGTTGACAATAAGGTCATGCTCAATATTTTCTGAGGCAAAACCATATTCCTCAAGTTCTGGTAATCGATTGCCTAGAGCCACAAATCCCTTGGAATCGAGAGTCCAAATTCTGTTGCGTCCGGACTCATCTATTCGTTGTCGCAAAGCCAGCCCGACGAAGCTTGCTAAGACGTTGATAGGCCACGGGCAAACTGGCCTTGGCAAAAATATCCTCGCTAGAGTTTTGAAAGTCGCCAATTTCCACTTCCAAAGGAAATGAAACATCTCCTCGTCCCGCAAAGTGGGAGTTGTTGAAATTCTCGCTTTAGATTTTGCCATCAGGACTCCTTGGATTTTGGGGAACCCGAGTCTGGCATTTCACCTATAGACCCCTCAGCCAATTGCGTTGCTCTAAAGCTCTTAAATGTTTCTTCAACCTCACTGGGATCCATCAGAGGCGTCTGAACCTCAGTCATGGATGGTCCACTCTTCCATATGGCTCGACCCGGAATATCTGGCAAATCAGTGGCACGTCCGTTTCCCAAGACGGAAATACTTGAGGCGTCGTTTTGCATTTGAAAGCACAAGACTCCGGTCAGATTGGCTTTGACCTGGGGGTCGAGGGATTGCTTGTCAGGTCGTTGGGTTGCAACGATCAAATGCACACCAACGGCCCGGCCCAACCGTGCGATTCGACTTAGAACCCGCCGAGCCTTTTGAATACTCTGTGCATACCTTGAATCTTGTACCAAAAACATTTCGGCCGCCTCATCAATGACAATAACAATCCGAAAGAGAGGGGCCCGCCTCGATGTCTTGCCATTGGCCAGTTTCCTGTGGCGGCTCATGAACTGCTCAATATCCTTTGAGCCATCATGCTTGAGTGCTTCCATTCGCTCATCCAATATCGCGTCCATGATAGAGAGCTCTCTTGCGGCTTGCTCAACGCTACCGACCACTTGAATTCCTCGAATTCCTTCGAAGATCTGGAATTCCAATCCTCCCTTGAGATCCACCAATAGGAATTGAGTTTGAGGCTGATTCACGTAGAGCGTGGTGATGATTTGCCGAATGGCTGTGGATTTGCCACCTCCCGTTTGACCCGAAATCATGAGATGCGGATTTTCGATCAAGGAAGAAGTGACTTGCATTGCACGCGTTCTGCCTACCACAAATCTGTAAGCCTTTAAGGCCATCAGGTTCTCAATCACCGTGCGCTTGGGCATGGGCTCATGGGCATAGATAATATCCACCGTGGCTCGAGAGCGATTTTCTCTCATATCGTCGATGTAAACTTGAAGGTTCGCTTCAAGGCTCTCTTTGGCGCTTTTGAATTTCGTCAATGGAAATCCGGCATTGCTGATACGGAGCTTGCGGCTGAAATCGTCCACTGGGTGGTCAGAGATAAAATAGGGCAACTTGCCAATGGCATTCTTAAAACCGGCGTTAAGAAAAACAGTGGTCAAACGATCAATCATTTTTTCCCGATAAATGGCCTGTCGAATCCCCCACAGAAAAAAGCCAAGGCAGGAGAACAAGAGGGCGTAGACCAAATAGCCCATTCCAGTTGGATAGAAGGGGAGGTTTATCTTATTGAGTAGCATATAATCCATGCGACTCAATAAAATAAGTTCGGTTTTAACACCAACAAGGAGGCAATAGTAAATCGAGATGGTTCCCAATCGAAATCCGCGATAAATTTCTCGAAATGGCTGGGTACAGATTCGAATCATGCGAAGGATACTGTCACTCCGCTCTTGCTTGAGCTCTCTCAATTTTCACCTCCAAACACAACCCAAATGGGAGTATTCGCCTTCACTTCAATGACATTTCCCTGGTTTCGAACCGATTCCAGGATACTCTTACCCTGATCAAGAGCCGCTTTACCCATGCCATTTAAGGCGGCATTACGAAGACTATTGTTTCTGACTGCCACTCCGTTAAAAACTTGGGTCTCCTGAAGACCTTCAGAAAGACCTCCCAGAAAATTAAGACCTGCGGCAGTTCCAAATTTTAGCGAGTGGGTTTGAACCTTTGATCCCTTTAGTCCAGCAATCATGTCGCTCACATCATACTCATAGGCTGTCACCTGCTTGCTCGTGCCGTCGGGCCATACAAGTTTTTTGAACACAACAAAGAGACGGTCGTCGCCACTTTGCCCCTGGCCAATGAGAGTCACGCCGGAGTTCAAGAGGACATCATTCTCGACAATCAAACTCTCACTTGTTTTGGCCTTGATGAGTCCGTCGGAGGCGCCAGTCACTAGCACGGCTTTTACCTGGGAGCCAGCGGCAATGACTCGAGTGGAAACGCCAATCACCTGAAGAGCCGAGTAGGTTTTCAAAGTCTCAACGATCTTTGGCTTTGGGGCTGGGTCGCTTTTCGACATTTCTGGAATCTCAAGGGAACTGATCTCCTCCTTTGCGCCTGAATCAGTGACCGAAAAGGTCGAAGATGCTTTCTTACCTATCTGACCATTTCGTATGTAAATCACCCAGGGTAAGAGAAGAAAAAGAGGGGCCAAGATCCAAAAGACAGAAACAGAGGAAAGTTTCAGCTTTTCTCCGCTCTGATAGGCTCCTTCTTTTCCCCAAACCCCGTACTGACTTTGATACTCGGACTTCACTTCAACCTTGGGAGTGTCACTCACGGTAGTTCACCTCTACTTCCTTGTTGTGAGCGTCCCGAACCAGTACAATCTCGTCTCCAGAAGTAGGTACAGTGACAAAACTAAACGCACAACGGCGGCTATCGAGATAGACAAATACGTTGGTTCGAGCTCGCGAAGTGAGAGCCTTTACGGCTAAATCATTTTTGATATTTTTGAAGTCAAAAACATTTTCGCCCGTCACAACTTCCTTTGGTTTGACTGGAAAGTTCAAGACAGTGACTCTGGATCGCGCAATTCTCACCTCGTGAGCCTTTTTCATCACACGGGATCGTCCGTGCAGGTTTATGATTTGCAAAAGAACAAATGGGTCCAAGCATCATGAAAATGACGACACTACTTTTCATTTTTGGACTCCTTAATGTGCTCGACATTGATAAGAAGAAGTCCGTAGGGGTTGACAGCGGTCCGCGAAACAGCAGCGATCTGGACTTTCAGAGGAAACCTCAAAGCAGATCTCACGGCACCCACAGAAATCACCCGATCAGAATCCACAGAATAGATTCCTTGATTCCCAGTCAAAGAATTCAAATGGATAAATTGCTTCATTTGACGAGCACTTAATTCCGCCTGCTCTTTGAATTTTTGGTTCTGCAGCTGAGCCTCTAGAAGATCGTTTGCTTTCATATCAGAATCAAAACGCTGACTCAGCGCAATTCTAATGAAATTCTCGATTTCCTCATTGGATTGCTGACTCCCGACCACCTGCAGAGCTTTTGAGTAGCATGATCTTTCAATGATGATAGGCTCCTTGCCGTTTGCTTCAAAAAGCAAAACGGAAAGCATGATGGATACAATAGTGAGGCATATTAACGCAGATTTGAGTCCCGTATTTTCAATAGCCATTTTGGCCCAAGCTGAGCTTATTCTCATTTAGTTCTCTCCTCTGTGATTTCTATATTTCTATATATTTACTTTTTCTCTTTGCTTAGAACGATAGCTTCTTGCTACTTGTTTGGAGACTGTGCTGATGGGTTTACGTACTGACCATTTGCTGGCTGCCATTAGATGAGTTGGGGTCAATGCGGCTGCACCCATTATCAATCCACCCATTTGTCCGGTCACGTCGCCCACCGTGCCCTTGCAAGAGCGCGAACAAGCATCGGCGTCACCAAGATAGAAAAGGCCAAGAGTAGGTTCAGGACAATTGCCGATAGAAAGTTGATATTATGATTTTCATTATTGATATCGCTCACGGACAAACTCCAAAGCAGAGTCGCCATCACGGACCACACACATTTCCAACAACTCACTTCGATTAGGGACCGAAACAGACCCTTAGTGGCCGAGGCCGTCGCGGGAAAGACAAAAAGGGCGATTAAAAGCGGAGAAAAAACATATAAAAGAGTCCATGCATACATAAAGCAGGCATCAGCAAAGTAAACGGCGATGTATAGGACAAAAAATGTGAGAAATGAGATGCTCAAAATAAGGACGTCCTTGACCGAAACCCAGGAGGCGCTGAGCGATTGAAGCCTATCTCCCATTCGATTTAGAATGAGATGAAAGTTGTTCACATCCCCCAACTCCTGAGCCAACGAATCCGAGAGGTCCGCTAAAAAATTGCTTATCTCCGGGAACGCCACCAGCATTATGGCAGCTACAAAAACACGCCCTACAAGCTGTAAAAAAGCCGGCGATCCGCCCAAGGGAATCTTAAAATACTCAAGGACGACCCCTAAAATCAAAAAGAAGGCGATGAGACTATAGAAGAGTTGTTCAAAAATCCCGTGGATTTGATGAGCCTCCTTTGCAAGCCAACTTGCATCCATTCTAAAACCTCGGTCTTTCGAATTTTGGTGCCGATTCTCTCAGGGCATCACTTAAAACATGGGAGGCGGCCAAGTACTCTCGAGTAGCATCCTTTTCCTTTTTATTTTCTTGAGCGAGTCTTTGGGCCTGGAGCTTGAGTCCACTGGCCTGGGCACGCAACGAGGCATTCATGACATGTAAAAGCACCCCAATCGACTGTGCAGTGAGCTTTTGAGCCCCTCCCGGTGAACCTGATGAGAAAACTGAGTAATCTCACTCCCTACGCGATCAATTTCCCTTGAATATTCAATCATAGAATTCCCCACGGTCAGAGCCTCTGAAGCTGCTTGATCTGAATTTTGCTGAGCCAGAGAGTCCGGTGAATCCTGACTCTTCCATAGAGGCCCTGCAGTTTTGAAATGGCATCTGTCACTTCCCTGAGATCCCCTAAACAGTTTTAAGTCAACAGAGGGGCCTAATGTTTGAGCCAGATGAAGAGAATCATTGATACCCGCATTGATTTGGCGCAAAAGATCTAAGTTGTCTCTGCCATTTCGCAACATGCCCTGAAGATGAGCAAGCTGCTCAAGGGAATTGCTCACCAGTTGTGCGAGCAAGGGAAGATCCCCACCAAAAAATCGCCGTAACTCTTCAAAGGAAAAATTGCGATAACCAGTGTGGTTACCGTTGCCAATATCGACTTCTTCATTGTTTCACCCCACTCAATTGATATCCAAACGGATGTGATACGGCCAATTCCATCAGGATTTGAAGCTTTGAAGCTTCTGGTTTTTGGCGCTTCATTTCCTCAAGAAAAGCCAAATCCTTAGGGTCTGTTGTCGCCAGCCAGTACTCAAAAGGAGTTGACTCAATTGAGACGACAGCTCTACGGTCCTCACAGATCAAAAATGCTTCAGAAAATTTGCCACGTTCCTGAGTGAGCGACGAGATCAACTCCATCTCACGCTCATTGAGATTGAGTGCCGCCTTTAGCCGCTCTTGATCTGCGCCCTTTTGCTTGAGAATCCATTTGATCGAGGAATTGGGCATGATCGCATTGCGGCCTTGCTTTTTGCAAAATCGTCAATATTCTGAGAGATCGCAATGCAACTTGCATAGTACTTTCGGAAGGTACGAAACACCTCCGCAATAAAGGTCGAGCCAGCATCTGATTCAAGAAGTTTCCATGATTCATCAAAGATGAGAAACTTCATGACGGACCGATCCTTTTGAACTTCCCTTAGTACAAGATCGGTAATTATAAAAAGACATACGGCTTGCAGATCAGGATAGGTCTCAAGATTCTTGAGGTCAAAACACACGATACGCTTTTCAAATTCAACCGAAGTCGAGTGATCGACAAATTTGCCAAATGGTGTGTCTCCGCACCAAGGCTTAAGAATCCTGGCTAGCTTAGAAATTTGGGGTTCTGATTTTGTTCTAAATGACTCTTAAGATCTCTGAGTCGCGGCTTTAAGATCGACCGATAAACCTCCAAAATAGATGATTCAATTTCGGCCCGTTCAAACCGACCTAAGCGTTTCTCTCCCTCCTCTTTTGTCATAAGCTCCACAAGTCCTACAAGGAACTTAATCTTTTGATCGCTGGGTTCCTTCTCTCCGCTGCTCAAATCGAATGGGTTAATGGAAAGAGGGATGTTAGTGCCCAACGGAATGTATTGCCCGTCAAGAATCTCGCAGGTTTTCTGATAGACCCTCCAATATCAAGGATAAAAACTTTTGGATTTTCCTTCAGCATTTGATTGATCATCAAATTTGTCAGATAACTCTTACCACTGCCACTTCCTCCGCTAATGACTTGGTTGGCGTTGGTTAGTTGTTTGGCGAAGGGGTCAAATGAAAATAGCCCTCCTGACCGATTGCGGAGCACGATCGCGGGACTCTCAAAACCACTCCATGGCGCAAACAGAGGGATGAGATCCTTCAAATTTGAGGTTTTAATCCTTCTGGATCTTTCTCGACCACGGGCATTTGGAATACTCAAATCGCGAAAGATTTCATAGCTTGCAAGACTTTCAACCATTCCCTCGGCACCACCAAATTCACGGAGCGTGAGGAGTGTTCGTCCGACAAGTTCATTTAGCCTACCTAAGTTACGGGACCTTAAAACAATATTAAGGCTCACATAAAAGACCTTCTCTCCACTGGCAATCATCTGGCAGAGTAGATCTTCAAGATCTCCAAGTTTGGCCCCACTTTCAATATCCGACACTCCCTTCTTCCCATGGACCAAAGCGTAGGCCATGCGCCGTTGAGTCTGAAGATTCTGGATTTCTTTGGCTTGATCTGGCATGTGAACTGATAGAAAAAGCCTTGAATCAAAAGGAAGATTTTGTAAAGTTTGCGCCATAGAAGCGAAGGTCTGATCCGGAAGCGTCTTTAATGAAATGACACTGTGATGCATTTCTCCAGCCGTGAATCCAGATACAGACTTATTGACGTCTGAGAATAGAATTGAATCTCTGATATCTTCGGGATCGTATTGCCCCAGCCCTAAGGGGCGAGTTGGATTCCATTGTTCATACATAACTCGCACCAAAGCATCAGGATTAATCACACTGGTCTCAATCCCCAAAGTTGCAAGTCCCGCAACAAATGATTGTCTGACCTTCTCGGCTCGATCAATTTCTGAACGCAAGCGATTTTCAGAGAGACCTTGGAAATCATGTTTTCCAAAGCGGAAAAGCCTTGGTCTATCCGTTAAATCAGAATTAAATGGAAGGCGAACAAAGACCTTAAGCACGGGACCAACCAATTCACCTCTGCTACTTAACCTTGAGAATTTCTCTATTCTCGTCTTCATTAGTTCTTGAATAATGGGATTTTGATTCTGTTGGCCGCTCATACTTTTGAACACTGAGAGATCTGACCCTGCGATATCTTGGATAAATTGAAAATCTATCCCAGAAGGGAGTCCGTTTATAAAATCCTTGATGCGAACAGAAAGAACATTGATTGCCTCATCTTCAGAACATGAAATATCAAGAGTTGAGAGTTCGAGTCCAAACCCAATTGAATTGTCCTTAAAGACAGTAAGTCCGTCCTCAAATCCCCAAACCTGTAGATCTTCACAAAGTGCTTTGGCCTTCATAGCTTCCTCCTCACGATTTTTCTTCCTTTTAGTGCCGAATCTGTGCGACAAAGCGGAAAAGCGCCCAAAGATTTTGGAGTCAAATGGAAGATGGCTAGATGCTTCAAGTAGTTGTCGGGCTTTCCCACTTTCACAATTCTTAAAATCATGGTGAGAAGAACTGTCGGTACCCAAACAAGAAAGAAGCGATAGTCAAATTGACTAAAAATAAAATTAAGACAGGCCATAGTAAAAAAGATCACAAAGAGATCAAACATCTCGAATCCAAAGATCTTTGATCTCCGATCCAAGCACTGGCTCATTGGTGATGACTCAAGCATTTTTTCCTCCCAAAGAAGTGGATTACTATCATAAGAGCCAAAATCGTATACAGAAGATGATTGAGTTCCCTGCAAAGCGAGGGAACTCTTGTGGTCAATTTAGTGAACAAGACTGCGAATCAAATCGACTATGCTCTGAGCACCAAAGCCCACCATCGCTCCAATAATGGCCAGTACTAAGTGCGAGCGAGCACTCGGCGAACCTGTTACATAGGAAAGACCGGCAAATACCAGACCCAATACCGCCGCAAGCGGCAGTATTGTTCCTGTCAAATGAGACTGGACGGCTTGCATAGTCGATTCTACGCTGGCAAGTGCCAGCGATGGCACAACGTCAAAAGCAAAGGCAAAGGCAAACAAACAAACACAAGTATTTCTCAAATTCATTTTAACCTCTAAAATATTGAGTGAACCCACCTATCGATTGGACGTCACGGTCACCCTCTAGGAAGCCACATCTGCAGATTTTGCCTCTCTTGGAAATAAACTCATGAACATTTGAGAGGCCAGATCCGGAAACGAAAGAACCAAATGAGTTTTGACGTCAGCAATGAGTCGACCATTGCCCACTGGGTTCTGAAAGTGTCTTCTTGATTCAATCTCGAAGGTCTTTGCAAAAATGGTATAGCCGGATGAAGTGTTTCGATTCTTGGAGAGAAAATAGGTGTTACGCGGAAAAATAAATAGCTTAATGATGTAAAAATTGACGCCTTCATTTAGATAAGCGTATCCCGCAGTTTTTAGGTCTAAAAGCTGACCATCTACTTCTCTTCCACGAAAATCTCGTAGCGTGTTCCGGTGTTCCTCATAAATTAGATCTCCTTAAATTAAATGAAATTTCTATTCCATTGAACGTGGCTTGATTGCGATAAAAAAATGAGACATCCATTAGAACGCAAATGAGCTAGGGTATCTCTCTCAGTCCCGGCCCTCTGCCGATAAGACGAAACTTATCTTCAAAACACTCCATCGAATGATCGACAGGCAAGAAAGTGTCCTGATAATCATGAAAGTACAGACAGTTCACGCAATGGGCGTAACTGCTCAAATATTCAAATAAGAGATGGCCGCAGCGCGGACACTCGCAAAGATGGTGGTAAGATTCAGAACGAGCTTGATAGGGTGGACGGTAGAAATTCATAACTTCCTCCTTCACCCATTTAAATTGCAAGATCGGAAGCCTATTTGACGGCGGGAATGTGAAATCCAGAAGCTCTTGAATGAAATGACTATTTTTGGTTTTGGTCCCGATATTTGGATTTTTGAAATAGCCAAAGTCTACTTTTCAGCAAATTTCGTAAAGATTAGGAATCCAGAAAAATGGATTTTTCCAGATGGGATGGGCTCACTGCCTCTTTTCACAACCATAGAAGCGCCCTTGAAGGCACATGATTCGGTAACGGCGGCTGATTTTCTCAAAGATATCTTCATGAGCGCTGCCGATTTCGGGATTTCGTTTCCATTGATCTGTTCCGGCAGGACTTCGCGAAGGGTCACTGTATTTTTTCCCTCCCGGCAGATATTGTTTCAGATCGAATTTATCAAAGGGATTGTCACTTCGCTTTCCGTTTTCAAGAACACCACTGATGCTGGCATATCCCTCACGCGATTCAGCCCCAAGAGGACTTGAAGTATATCCTCCTCCGCCGCTCACACCCTTTAAAACATCAGTGTCGTAGCCAGGGCCTCCGTAGCCACCGCCACCTCCAGAGTAGGGCATAGCACTTCCTCCGCCGCCACTGCCGCCTGTAAAGCCTCCACCATTATTGGGAATAGCATTGGCCCTGGCCTCTTCTCCCAATCCCTCACCAAAGATAGGAGCTTGCACTTGTGCATTGGTGTCTGGAACACTGAGGTCACTTCCATCCACTGCTCTGGTTCCAAATCCTGTATTTTGAAATGAACTTCCACTTCCTGATCCGCTTCCAGTCGAGGCACTGCCTCCGCCCAAGCCTGAACAAAGAGGATCGGATTTCGCATTGGGTCCTCTGCAATTAACGCAAATTGGATTTGAAGCGTTGACGGGATCGTTGCAGTCTCCGTTAAAAACCGGCTGCTGATCAATGTTGGGAAATCCTGTCGCTTGAGTTGTGGCGGCTTGTTGGCAAAGATCGGCAAATCCACTCGCTGCAGCTGATTGAGCCGCTTGTCCTCCCATGGCCGCCACGTTGGAGTTATAACCGGTACATCGAGTGCCTCTTCCATCCGCGTTGGCTTGAGCTGCTCTGTAATCACTGACCAAGCTCTCAGGGCATCTGGCACCTTTTCCACCGTTTGCTCTGAAGACCGTGTCCAATTGACTGCATTCGGTTAAAACTCTGCGGTACTTATTCGACACTTCTTGGCACTTATCTTCGCAAGTGCCCTTATCAGAAAAGCACTTTGTTCCCAAAGCCGTATTAGCTCCAGCCCCTCCAAGGGCCACAAGTTTCATAAACTCACAGCTCTTGGCAATTCCAGCAGAATCACCTCCAGAAGCCCCACCCATTGAGATCATACCAGCGGCTCCAACTAAGAGTGTTCCCATGGCCGTTATCGAACTCGCACTCGGCCCATCAAGACCCGACACGCATTTCACAGGGTCGTTGCAACAGGTATAGGCCCTTTTGTGAGCTTCTTCGCAGTAAGCTCGATCACTCTCAACTTCCGGAGCTTGAGGAAATCCCTGAATGGTATCATTCGTTCCAACAGTGGAGTCTGATTCCGCTTGATCTGCATCTTCATTCGCTGCTGTGCTCTTCGGTCGTCCATCGGATCCGCACTGAGAAAGTCCCTCTTGCCGTTGAGATTCCTTCATCCAACAAGAAGGCTCCCCATTGTCATCGCACATCGCTTTGCCTTTAACTTGGCCTGAGTCAGATGACCAGCAAGAGGCGGTTCCAGTTGAAGACCCATCACTCTCTTTTGAAGCTCCGCTCTTTTCGTCATCCTTTGAATCTGAATCATCTTTCTCTCCGGAAGATTTGCCGGAGCCATTTTTCGTCGTTGTCTTTTTCTCTGAGGGTTTCGTGGTTGGATTCGATCCCGAACTTTTTGGAGGTTGTGAAGTCCTGCTTCGAGGGGTTTGAGGGGTTTGGGTTGAGCCGCAGTTGGGGTCTAAGTCTGAGCATCCGTACCCTCCGACATCACGAGAGCTTTTCGGCTTTGGAATCGCATTCCAATTAATTGGATCTGGAAAAGTATCAAAACCCTGCATACGACCGATTCTTTTCGAAATAGGCAAGGTTCGCAGGAGTCAATCGAAAGGCTGGCAAAAAGCTCCGGTCAGGATTCAGTGTTCCGCAGTGCCCATACATCTGAGTGATGCCAGCAGGGCAACTCAAGGCTCGAGACACATTGGGAATCAAACCAAAAAACAAAGACAAGAGCGCAAATGACAAAACTGAACTTGTCACCACCACTCAATCCAGAAGCCTTTGATTTATTCAAAAAAATCTCCGTTGCTCAGGAATTTTAGGCAGAATGATGGTGCTTGATGAAGATTTGACTGCTCTTAGAGATGATTTTACAGGTAAACTGATCCTGTATCAAAAATTATAAGAAAGACTTCAATTTATGTCTAACTGGTTGATATTTTCGAACTATCTCGTCTCAACTTGAGACTCCAACCAATACTGTGATTTGAATCAAATTATCTTTAAATGGATCCAGCTGCTTGACCATTTTCTTTGGTCTCGTCTCGACCGAACTTCTTTCGAAAATTGATGAATTCCTCGTAAAAGGAATTTCCGTCGATGGCGAAGTTCCGGCGATTTTCAATATGAAAATCACCCTCGGTCTCTGTTTCAGTGGGAAGAATCTGGTCTGCCACGTTGACCGCCGTAAATGTCAGAACTCCACGTTCATCACGTACCGCAAGTGCCGAACCGGAAGATCTATCGAGAGTATCTCCATCATGGATTAAAATATTTTTAAACGCTGGCCCAGCGTCCGAGTTTGGGTCCTTGTAAATTCTAAAAGACTCACAATTTTTGAAAAAAGGAGACTCCTTGATCTTACCATTCTCAGATTCCCTCATTCCCACCATCTCAATTTTTTTCGAAAAGCGCGTATCATCGAGAGGTTTAAAGGCAAGAGGTTTGGGCCAGTACTTTCGACCAACTGATACTCTCTTTCCAATTTTTCCGTTAGGGTCCCTTTTCCCCAACCGAAATACCGACGGGTTCTTTCAGTTTGACAAAGGCATAATCCTTATGATCAAGATCTCTGGGATTCAGACTTCCGTAGTGAATCGACTCAATTTCATAGCTTCTTACTTCATAAGCCACCTCTGGATCTTTCCTTAATTCCCTGGGGATCCAGACTTTTGTTGAAAACTTGAAGCCTTTGCCATCACTGTATTTATCGATTTCACCGTCAATATGGTTCAGAAATACATGAGCAGCCGTGATTAAAATATCTCCGTCCATAACTAAGTGTCCAGTGCCTCCGCAAATTCCTCCGAGCTTTGCTCTACACTTGCGGCTAAAGTCAAAAATTCACCAACCCCAAATAGCGCCTTGTCTTCCTCACTTGCATTTTCATCAAAGAAGAAAGGACAGCGGCTGTCATTTCCCATAATCGCCGTGGGAATAAATCTTCCCAGCTGCTGGAGATCGTTGGCGTTGGCCGGTGAATTCTCACAGCCCTTCACAAAATCAGTCCTTTTGTGGTTCGAAAAAAGGCTCAGGCTTTCCTGTCTTTGAATTGACTATCCAATCCCCGGGAGGCAAACCAGATTGTGCATAGGCCTTTGAAAATCCAAGCCCCAAACAAAAGGATTCCAAGCAAATCAATAGAGCCAAATAGTAAATGGGATCGACGCTCATTGTAGTTTTTATTTTGCAATTCATCACTAATGTCACCTTAAAGCACTTAAAGCTCGTTCATATCAGGTACTGACATTATATGCTAATGCTGTGCCAATTCGAATTAAAGGCAATCTGGGGCTTAGAAGCCCCATCTGTAGGACTATTCCTTGGTTTAAGTGCTCTTTCAAAGAAGGCATCCCATTTGACTAATTCCTGATCACAATGAGTCTCAGGTGACATCCCCATCATCTCCCTCTCGAAATGCCACTTTTTAGAAAAGAATGTGAAATTAATACCAATATTAGTCGAAGGACCGTAATTCAATCACCGATAAAAATGAAATAATGAGTCGAAACCGATACTTCAATTGCAATCCAGATTAAGGATATTGGCACCGGACTTGCTCTCTCTTGTGGGGTTGCATTTCCAAATGAGCCGAGAGGCGCTAGCGGGAGACTCTGATGAAACTGATGCTGAAAATTCCAATTATTCTACTCGTGGTGGTATCAGCTGGAGCATGCAACAAAAGAGGATCAGACGCCAAGAATGCAGACCCTGTAGGTCTAACCAAGACAGATGACGAAAGAAATCTGTGTCTATTGAAGTCCACTGGAAACTCAGTGATGGCAGAAATTGACACTATTCTCATAAAACGAGCAAAATTGGGTTCCACTCTAGAGCCCTATAGGACGATATTTGATAAATTTAAAACTTGTAAGGATTCTGATGAAAATTGCCTAATTTTTTGGTCCAGCTCGCTCATTGGTCAACTGTTCCTGATGGACCTTGATAGTCCGTACCTATTGGCGAAGAACGCCGAACTCATAAATCGATTTGACTCCTGTCAGAAAGCGGACAACTTGTGTCTGCTGAATGTCACAGAAGAAATGATGTTTGCCGAGACACGCATGTCAATCACGGAGGATGGAAAAAGGGATCTTGGTTTGCTTGGTTTTACATTCGATGACCACCAGTCATGCATTGACACTGATAAAAGTTGCTTGATCGATCGCAGAGCATTCCTTACTGCAGCAAACCTTCATTTTACAATCCAATTGACGTATATGACAATGGATCTGTACCACATTGAAAACTTCAAGAACTGTTATAAGAAAGCAAGGTAGCAAACCGCCACGTCCAGCAAAGTGCCTTATAAAAGAAACAAAATTGACCTCGATCAATTCTCAAAAATCGAAAGAGACGCCCTGACTTGACCTAAGTCCCGCGCTAAGTTGTACTAAAAAATTTTTAAATCTACTATCTGTAAATGCGTTTTGTTTTAATTTTATTTTTTCTTGTCTCAACAATTTCATGTTCCCCCAAGCCGGTTGATCAAAGCAAGACAGATTTAGCCTCTGGGTCTGCTACTTGCATCAGAAAGGAAAAGGTCGATCAACTACATCTCATCTTCGACAACCATACTTCCTATCCATCCTATGTAACTGCTGCGATAGGGAAATCGGTCATCGAATGTCTAGGAGTAACTGCCTACATGGTAGAATTAAAAAGACACTATGACTCTATCATGAAAAAAGCCGCCTCGCTTAAAAAACATCGGGCAGTCGCTAGTACAGATGCAAATAAAATAGGTTACCAAAAGAGAAGCGAGCTTCGCTCGCAATACGGTAACTGGCGAGCGATCAACCAATCCATAAATGTAGTCGGCAATGTAACCGAAGGAGTAGGTGATGTTCTCGCATTAGGATCGATTGCGAATCCGGGATTTGCGGCACCTGCTACGGGATTCTCTCTGGCTGGAAAATATATCAAGGTTCTAAATGTCGGAACTGAAATTAAGGCGGCAAGTTATTATGACAAGCTACTTGACTCTTCTAGTTATGACCGAAAAAAGCTAAGTGATGCACTAAGTTCCTCTGCCGATATGGACAAAAGGCTTGATGCTTTTCGCCGTGAATTTAAAGCACAATCGGCTGGATTTGTAGATTTAGATAAAGACCTGATGGATCCACACAAATTTCGTGGTCTCGAAGCAGCTTTGGACCAATCCTTGAAATTTTCGGGGGACCTGCAACTGCAACTTAATCAGGGCTCCAAAAGTATTGACGAGCTAAAACTGGAACTTGATGGTCTTGACCAGACACTAACGACTCACAAAGAGAACGTGATAACGGAAGTTCAGAAAATGGCTGATCTTCAAAGGCAAATTCTCGATCAGCAAAAAGTAATGGATGACAGATCGATCTACTTGACTAACCTGGCCATGAAAAACATGACCACTCAGGAGAAAATTGATGCCATAGAAAAATTCGGTTTCGGCAATTTCAAATCCGATCAAGAAAAAGAAAAGAAAGACACTTTAGATTATCTACATAAAAAAAGAGATTTTGAAGACCTGCAGGAAAAAATAACAAACTTCGACCGAAACTTCAAAAATTCCATGGCTATTCTTTCTAATCTTGGAATATCATCTCCAATATTGTCCGACTTAGCCAAGGTTCAAAATGTGGCAATGACCCTTTTTCAATCCTACCTTCAATTTCAAGTTGGTGACCCAACCGCTATAATCGGTGGGCTCGCAGCCCTTACCAGCCTCTTTCGAAAGGACCAGAAGGACCAGTTTCAAGAACAAGTCATGAAGCAACTAAAGGAAATCACAAGACTGATACAAGTAACCATAGAACTCCAATACAAGACGATGGGGATGATCGCGGTAATATCTGATCAGTTGCTATTCCAAGGAATTGAGCAAGGTATCAAACTAGATGCCATAATAGAACTAAACCGAATGTCAAACGTTTCAAACTATGTGGAAAAAAGATCCTTTTTGGGTGTCTGCGAGTCCTTTCTGGAAAACATTAAGGTTGCAATTTTGAAAGATGGACGGACGGATAGGGAGCTATCTGACGAAGGACTATTGACTCCCATAAATAAAAATATCGAACCTGGTCACAATACAGGATTTCCAGGTGGCGGCCAGGTTGACTACCTAACATGGATGGCCGAACAGATGCCAGATATACCCTACGTAACGTCCTCTAAGATCGAATCCCTTCTTGAACCTGGGTCTCAAATGAGAACACTTCGAATCATGCAGTATAGAAATGAACCGTGTAGCCAATCAGTTGTCCAGCCATGTTAAGTCCCCCGATCGCTTTCCAATCGATCCCACCTTCACGCAAAGTGGTGAGAATATCTCAATAGTTTCAAAGGAAAAATTTAAAGACTCCTTGGATTTAGATTCAATTCGTCAAGAGAACCTTGCCACAATAATTTTCCATGATTGTCCAATCAAGTCTAAAAAAATACAAAACTCCCCTTATCAGATCATGTACGCTGGTTTGAACCCGTCATTTTCATTTTCAAGTCTCAATAAAAAATAGAGTGGCTCAGAAAGAATTCAGAGATGGCAAAAAGATCGGTAATGTCTGTGAAAAGCGCTCAACTCGTAGAAAGCCACTTCTTTAGCTCAAATGAACCGATTGATTCTCGATTTCTATCCTCATTCCTAAGGTCATATTTGCAGATCCACCAATTATCACATTTTTTAAATCCTGATCCTCTTAAGCACACAACGAGTAGTAACTCGAAAAATATCGAGAGTTTAGCAATGCTCGTCGAACTCGCTGTCTTCCAGAAAGTTCTTCAAGGTGGCGATGTACTCCTCGCCATCTACAACTCTCATTTCGACCCGACTTACAAAATGGAATCTGAAACACCAATCGAGGGTTCTTTAATAGATGATGTCATTGCGGATACAAATGAAAATTTAAAGAAGCGGGTCAATGGACTGATTCTGAGCTCGCCATCGATATTAAACAGTCTAATAAAATATCGCCTCATAAATGCCATGAAGAGTGACTCACGATTTATGTACATGTTGAAACATGAACTGGCTGATAAATCTGGATATCCAGATCTTCTATCTGACTTATATAAAAAAATCGGTATGGAAATATTTATGGATGGTCCTGACAAGAAGTTATATGCTCGTTTTCCTTCTTTAGTAGTCAAACAGCAGGAGGCAGCAGAGGCAACCAAACAAGAAAATCAAAAAACAGATGCAGAAAAGTATGCAGATGCGCAAACTGGGAAAGTAGCAGAGAACGCAGAAAAAGCCAGACGGCGAGCCCTCACACTTCAATTTCAAAACAAGATTGAGGTTATCAGTCCAGAAGAAATGACGTCCGACCGAACAGAATCATCTGAAGAAATTTTAGAACTGCTTTCCCTTCGGGACAAGCTCCTTTCGGAGTTATATCACTACACTTGGCATACGTCTGCTGGTTCGTCAGACAAAATTTATCAACAACTGAGGAATTTGGTAGTACAATGAAGCGAGTTATTCTGATTCCATTCCTTCTACTATCATGTACAAAGTTCACCGGGAAAAATTAAATCTTCATCACCAAAAATGGTGATGAAGGATGGATTTCAGGCTCAGGCGTTCAGCGGTAGCTGCACGTCAAAGCAAATCCTAATTGACGAAAATGTTTCAATTAAGGATGGGAAAATTCTCTTTTCAAAAACGAGGGAGGATTGCAAACAGAAAATGTCATTTGATCTCAAATTCATGTCCGACGACATTCTGATCTTGTCAAATCCCAAGTTTATTGAACCCTGTAAAGCTGATGTGCAAAAGGTAAGTGCATTAACTAAGCAGTATTTCATAGTGAAGATAATGGACTCTAACATCTTACAATTTCAGCCCATGATGGGCGGACATTGCCGATCTTAAAATTGCGAAATATGATGAGGTAAACATGCATAAGTTCATCTTGGTTCTGGCTATCACTTCCAGCAACGCTTTCGCCTCCAGCAATATTTTACCTGAGACCAAAAGCGCACGCAATCCAGCATCGGATAGCCCGCCACAACTTGATCAAGTGCGAGTACTTCTCTTTGAAAAAACATTTAGACGGACCATGCAATGGGGAAACACGACATCACCTGCACCGATGTTGGAAACCTGTGGCAATCCAGAAAAAGACCGACGAAGATTGACCCAAGAGTATAATAAATTTGACATTATCATTCCTCCGTTTGATCAAATCCCTCCCGATTGTTTTGCCACAGTAAGCACGGCGGCCTCCACAAAGCACGCATCGACTATGTCGAGAATCAGCTAGCACAGAAGTTGGACCTTTACATTAAGGCACTCGATCAGAAGGCCTCAGAGAAATTTGAACAACGTCTAAAGGACCCCAGCTGCCAAGAGCGTCTTCAAAAAGAGGCGATAAGAATTCTTGAGGCCAATGCGGCACTTAGGAATCAATAAATTTGCGGTGGGGGCCTTCGTACTGTTCTCGGCTGTACACGCCCCAAAAAAAAATCACGAATTGCAGAATCGACATTTGGAAAGAATTCGAAATATGAATAATAATTACATATACACTAAGCCTATTAATTGGATTCCCAGGTCCTATCCATTTTAAGCGGACAAGAGACAATCTCCTTCTATAGATAAAAAATCTCAAAAAATGGACTTTCAGAAATTTCTTGAGACTTTCATCAGGTCCAGCTACAAGCTTTTGGATGGAGGCCAAAAGCCATGAATAATAACTTCAGGATCCTTCTTGTTGAGGACGCAGAATCCTTCAGGGGCGCAGTAAAGCAGCTTCTAGGTGTTTATAACGATGTTGATGAAGCCGATAGCCTGGCATCAGCCCGAAAGGCCTTACAAGCCCACCTCTACGACGTCGTGGTGCTCGATAAAGGCTTGCCAGATGGGGACGGCATATCTCTTATTGATGAGATCAAGGAGCTGGCCCCAAATACTGTTGTGATCGTGCTTACTTCAGACTCAGATTCTGATCGATCAGGCATTGTATCACACGAGGGCCGATGATTATGTCATCAAAACAGAAAATGTCGTTCCTGATCTCTTAGTCCGCATTCCGGTGACGGTTTCCAAAGCTGCCTCCCATCGACACCTGAAATATCTTGAGCAACAGGTAAAGGATGCCTTCCGGTATGAGATAGTGGGCAAATCACCCTCAACGATGCAGCTTCGAGAAACTATTCTGGGCTTGAAAGGCTCTGGGGCCCACGTTTTGATTACTGGAGAAAGTGGGACCGGAAAAGAACTCATTGCGCGAAGACTCAATGCTGTTGAAGGAGGAAAAAGACCCCTTATAGCAATCAACTGCGGAGCCATTCATGAAAACCTCATTGAAAGCGAACTATTCGGTCATAAAAAGGGAGCCTTCACAGGAGCCATTCAGGATCGGTGACAACCGAGTCATTCACGTAAAGGTTCGTGTGATTGCGGCAACCAACCAAAATCTTGAGAAAATGGTCTCAACAGGACAATTTCGTGAGGATCTTTACCACCGACTCAATGTTGTGAGAATAGCTACAACCTTACTAAGGGGACGGATGGAGGATATTCCAGATCTTGCTCAGCTTTTCGTTCTTCAGATTGGCGGACCCAACTTCAAAATAAGTGACCGGGCTCAATACGCACTCAAGAATTATGATTGGCCAGGAAACATTCGTGAACTCCGAAATGCCATTGAGAGATCTGTCATTTCTGCTCGTCAAAGGAAATCATTTGAGATTGGCTTTGACGATATCACCATTCACCAAATGATGAAGGGCCCCGCTTATGAGCTTCGTAAGATTGAAGCTTCACTTCCGGCTAAAGTGTCCGATCTCACTCCCCAGAATTATCGCGATTTTGTGGAGGCCGCCGAAAGGGCATATTTTCAGTCAGCACTGGCGGCGGTTGGAGGCAATGCCGAAGACCTCGCACATCGTATTGATCTTGGCCGTAGTACCACCTTTAAAAAGATTAGGAATTTGGGATGCAAAGAAAAATCACTTTCTCGAAGAAACTGACGAGGATATTGAGCATTTTGATTTTGGCACATATTTCGTTTAACGCACAAGGAGTATCGAAAATGGTGACGGCAGAAGATGTAATCAAGAGGTTTGGCTTAAAACCCTTGCCCGGAGAGGGAGGATTCTACGCCGAAAGCCACCGAGATGAGCTTTTGGTGTACCCAGGGGATGGATATTCCCAAAGCCCCATCGCCAGTACCGCCATCTATTATTTGGTCACTCCAGATAGCTTTTCGGCCCTTCATCGGCTTCCTAAAACCGAGATATTTCACTTTTACGGTGGTGACCCAGTTGACATGGTTCAAATCACCGAAGAGGGAAAAATCGATCATATCATTCTTGGCTCAGATTTTAAGGTGGGCATCAGGTTCAAGTTGTTGTCCCGAAAGGTGTTTGGCAGTCAACGAAACTGATCAATGGAGGCAATTGGGCACTGATGGGCACAACAGTTGCTCCAGGATTTGATTTCCAAGACCTGGAGATGGCGGACCAAGCTGTCCTGATCAAGCGTTACCCTGCTCTCTGCGGGGCCATTTTAAGTCATACAAGGGAGTAACCAAGCATTTTTCTATGAAGTTCTTTTGGAAGATTTTTATTGCTGTGTTTGTAACGATCTCGACCGTTGGATCATTGTTGATCTGGACGTCCTATCGATTTATGAGCCATTGGACGACAAAAGAGTACGTATCGAGATACGCGACTTTTTCCACTGTTCTTGGCGATGCACTGGGAAATTTAGACATCAGCACTGAGACTTTCATGCGAAATGCCGCGGAAGTTGTCGCAGAACGAGATGCCCAGGAAGGCGTTTTATCAACCGAGCGACTCAACGA
>JADJVA010000015.1 GCA_016716765.1 Bdellovibrionales bacterium
TAGGTTCGCATAATTAAAAGGACATAGTTGATTTTCCAATGGTCCTGTTTTATGACCTAATCATGCAACCGAGATATTTAAATTTACACCCAAAGACCATAAATAAACTAACCCGCATGGAGTCAGAAGCCAATACTGACGGTGCATACAGAGTGTCTAAACGTATTAGATCTGTGCTCCTAAATAATGAACAAAATAGCAGTGGTGAAATTTCTGTCCTGCTTGGAGCGACGCGATCAAGGGTCTCCCAATGGCTTAAGACATATGAGGAGCAAGGGGTTGAAGGATTGATGGAGGGCGAACGGTCAGGGAGGCCATCTCGCCTTTCTGACCTACAAAAAATCTTAATCTCCGATATTGTTGATAGTGGCCCAATCGCCTACGGTTTGCTAACTGGTGTGTGGACTTCAAAATTAATTGCTGAAATCATCGATGATGAGTTCGGAGTGCAGTATCACCCCGGGCATGTGTGGAAACTTTTGCAGGAATTTGGCTTTTCAGTGCAAAGTCCGAAACGTCTCTTAGCCAATGCTGATAGTGAAAGGAGAGAACGCTGGGTTAAAGAGACCTACCCGTCCATTAAAAAAAAGCGAAGAGGGCTCAATCACGATTAATCTTTGAAGATGAAGCAAACTTCCGTCAGGATTCAACGCTTCATCGAACCTGGTCAAGAAAAGGTTGTCAGCCACTAGTCCCCGTAACCGGCCAGAGAAAATCTGTCAAAATATTTGGTTGTGTTGATGTTACTTCTTCAAAGTTCATTTATAGCGCAGACGAAGTCTTCAACGTCCCGTCCTACCTGAATTTCCTGGAATATATGGGCACTGAGATGTTTGAGAAAAACAAAAAAGTCTACTTTGTTCAGGACAATGCTTCGTACCACAAAAGTCCCGAAACATGGAAATGGTTCAAGGAAAATAGAAAATGGATTGAGGTTCACAATCTCCCTCCATATTGCCCAGAACTCAATGCTGCAGAGGCTTTGTGGAAAGTGACAAGAAAGTCAGGAACCCACAATAAACACTTTGAAAGCGAAGAACAGCTGATCTCTACACTCGACGCGGTCCTTGGGAATATGTACGAAAACCCTAGTGAAATCTCAGGATACATGGCCCCTTTTTTATGAAGTATGTCCTTTTAATTATGCGAACCTAGCGAGTTTTTTTCGCTTCATTTTTGCTGTCGTTGATGTGGCCTATAGCTGTCTCCCTCCATGTAAAAACCTCAGCCTCATTGACGAGCCGGTCTACGATGGCATGGGCAATGGCATCGTTGGCAAAGATCTGGTTGAACTTTCCGAACGGCAGATTGGTCGTAGCTATCGTACCCAATCCGCATCATGTCTGGAAGAGATCACTTGGAAGAACAAGTTGCTGGCCTGTGTGTCCAAGGCCACGTATCCCAGCTCATCAATGATCAAGACCTGAGGTTTTCTGTATTTGTTTAGTTCAGATTCAAGATTAAAAGTCTTCTGCGCGTGCTGAAGATGATTCACCATCTCAGCTGCGGTTAGAAACAAAACTGATAAACCCTTCTGGCATGCTGAGTAGCCTAAGGCCCTTGCCAGATGTGTCTTGCCCGTCCCGGCATGGCCGGTAAAAAACAACTGACGGAAGATTATCTTTGGCAATACCCGCGTGGAGTGCCAAATAGGTTTTTTTCAACCTTCTCCGTCGTTTTGGAGTGACGGAAGTCAAAGTTCTCCACGGTCTGAACTCGGCGGAACTTCGCTGTTCTGATCTTGCTCTGGATCATTGAACTGTGCCGCTCTGACTTCTCGATCGAGATCCACTGACTTAGGTACTTCGAGATCAGATCCCGGTCCTGATCCTTCATCTTTGGCAGATCCTGGTGTATGGCCTGACTCCAGTGCTTTAGCTTCAGCTCTGAGAGGCCCTCCGCAAGTAGCTTGTTCATGGTTTCCATCTTCCTCATCCTTGCCGCACTTACTTGGTTTTCCCCCTCGAAGTAGAGTGCGTCGTATCTTCGAAGATCGACTGCCGGATGAACCCGGTTTAGTTTTTCGCTATTAAATTTAATCGGCTCTGGGTTCAGATTTGTATTCGAAGGATGATGCTGACGCTTTAAGAAAAGCTCCAGGTTATCCACGCCAATGATCCCAGAACCAAGACACTCACCACAAGCACCCAGCACCATCGACTCTCCATACACCGTGACCAGCGCCACAAGTCGTGAAAGTTCGTATTTCAGACTCCTGGGGCCCTGGCGCACCAACTCCACATATTCTGCCATCTTTGGCCCCAGGCTCTTCACATAACCCAACCGCCAGGTCTCTCTGATGGCGCCAGGCTTGCGCTCAAGAGCCCAGTCCGGTGGGCTTCCGTTGTGAATACTCTGTTCTTTAAATAACTTCGCTCGTGGAACAGATAAATTTCTCGTTGTAATAAACTCTCAACTCCCGGTCATTCCACTCGCACAGTGATCGTCATCCCCACCAATGTCCAAGGGACTGAGTACCGGTTCGTCTCGTATTGCAAATGAAAGTCTTGTTAAATTCCTAATTGTTCTTCAACTTGAAGTCATGATTGTTTGACCCTATTTTTTGGGTATTGTGCCTCGGGTAAAAATATTAAATATTCAGTTTGGTACGGAATCGTGACTAACTTTTTAACCCAGCATTTCGAGCTCAGATATTGCTTGAACTTGCGTTGTTCTTAAAAGTTCACCCGTGCCGTTGGCGACACGTTATTTTCAGTGGGATCGATCATTTTTATTTGTTAATCTGTGCTCAGAGGAAAGGCATCCTGCCTGCTGGGATGCTTGCGCACCCCAGGCCCCGCTTTCGGTCGGCCATCCAGGCCGATCCGATCAAGGTGTCTTTTGGTACTAAATTTTTGGATCAAGCTCAAATGTCAATTTCGTTGTTAACAGGGTTTTCCCAGAATTAGCCGTCTAAATTCGCAAACTTTCCTTTGTTGATGAGTGTTTCAGGCTGATATTTTTTCTCCACAGAGGTTGGTGGGTTTTTCATTGGGATTTTTTCTGCGCGCCCGCAGCCGCTCAGCCCTTGAACCGTGAGGACTCGCAACAATGGCATCGATGGCCTCTGCAAGAGCGATTTCCCGGTGTCTCTGGACCGTAGTTCCCAATGTTTCTTTGCTCTCCGACCCCCAAATTTCTTTCGCATCAAGCCGAATCGAGGTTAAAAGGATTAGCGGTATGCACACTGCCATGTGTGCCCCTCCTTCCCCTCCTGCAGTCAGCCCTCCAAACGAGAGAGATTGTTTGAGATCACGGAACATAACTTCAATCGCCCATCTCGCTCTCGAATACTTCCAAAGCCTTGCCCCGGTCATTGAAAGGTCAGTCGTTGCATAGAAGGCGAACGGTGTGGATCCATTAATTCGATTGTAAACAGCAATGACTGTGAGTGGTATATAAAGGTCCTTGATGAACAGAGTTGCTTGGCTGAAGGCCTTGCCGCGTTTCTCATGCCTCTTTTGAAAGCGCGATCGTGTCAGGCGAATTTTTTTGAGCTTTACAAACCATAATTTTAGCTTTTGTCTTGAACTTCCAGAATTTGAATTTGTTCTAGCAAGTCTCGTGGCCTTAAGTTCTCCAGCAAATTCACACCCCAGGTCCTTGACAGACCGAATGAATTCCTTGGAATCAAACCAACTATCTGAGGTAACAGGAAGTGGAGGAAACCCGCTGTGAATCGCCGCCTGGACTAAGTCAATAGCTCGAAAATGTCCAGGGACATGATCAGGATCTTTCTTACCAGTTAAAAAAGCATAACTGATGGGCAAGGCCTGTCCGGTTTTTAAATTGACGATAACAAGAACCAATATTTTCTGCCCAAAATATGGCCCCCCTGAGGAATGAAATGGGGCGGAAGCAAACGCGTTGTTCCCATACTTCGGATTGGCCGTATCATCGACAGCAAAACAGAAGTCGCTATGACCGCATCTGGCAATTTTCTTCAAAATCCTTGATTGATTTCGGCGCATAAATCTATTTGGTTCAAATTTTCTTGCAGCTCTTGAAAGTGAAGAAACTGAGGGGCTCCAGGGGCACCTACGAACAAAATCACAAAGGCTCTGACATCCCAGCATAAAGAAGAGCAGCGCCGCACAGCCTTCGTCATAGGAAAACCCTGACGCTGTGAATATATCTCTGAATAAAAAATAGATTTTTCGAATTGGTGACGGTAAAAATATTGCTAGCATAGCGAGCATTTATAGCGCTAGACGGGCAGTCTAGTTAGCTTTGACTAAACGTTCCTATGCTTTTTTTGTTTAAAATCCGTTATTTTTCGCTGCTGAAGCCTGTGGAGAAAAAATATCAGATTGAAACACTTATTAACAAAGGAAAGTTTGCGCTTTTAGACGGCTAATTCTGGGAAAACCCTGTTAAGATCCAAATGAAGTTGGTAAAAATCCTCTTCCTTTTTTGTGATTTTTTTTGCACCCAGTTTGATATTGGGAACATGGCTGGATTTTTGGTGGACAATGGACCAATAGGCCTGACCCACCGCCGTCAGTAGCTGATCGAAACGCTCAAGTTCTTCTTCCGTCAAAAGGTAAATTTTTGTTTTTCCCTTCATAGATTATCCCAAAGCCTCTGGCGCCACCTTCAAGACAAGATCGCCATCAATGAGCTGGCGCTTATCAAACATCGCCATTTTCATCGAAGCGACGGCTAGGCTATTCACCTTGCGTGGCAAGCCGCCAGAGAGTTGATGGATTACAGCAAAACTTGAGACATCAAAAAGTGGGTCCCGCCGACCAGCTAGAGCCAGCTGGGCTTCAACATAACTTTTGGTCTCATTCCCATCAAGCCCTGCCATATGGTAATGGATCTGGATTCTCTGTTTGAGCGGTTCATGCACTGAGCGGTTAAGCTTATCTAAAAGCTCGGGTTGCCCCACCATCAACAAAATAAACGGCAAGCGAGAATCCATTACAAAATTTGTTAGCGGCACCAGTTCTTGCAATGTCGCATGATCCATCATCTGACATTCATCGAAGATCAAGCACGTCACTTTCCCTTGGGTGTACTGCGCCCAAATTGCCGATTGGATTTGGTTAAACAAGTCAGACTTTCGCACCTTCGATGGCAAATGCAAAAGGGCATTGATCTGACGATACAAATCCGTTTTTGAGACCGTTGAGTGCGGCGTGTAGCAATGCAAATAGGACTGCGGATTTAGACTCTCCACCCATCGTCGAAGGATCGAAGTCTTTCCACTGCCAGGCTCTCCGGTCAGGCGCATAATTCCGCGATGCTGCTTTAGATAATGGAGCCTGGCTTCAGCCTCTTTAATATCAAAAGTTGGTATCAGATCCGTAGTTTTGATCTCTTGAGTGAAGGGAATGTTTTTTAATCCAAAATAAGCCTCCATCATTTCTGCTCCGATTGGTATGAGATCACCGTTGCGCGAGCTCTTGGTTGATACTTTTTGCCGTTAGCTCTAGCATCCACCACTTTAATTGCGGTGATTCGCTTGTCCTTTTCATATAAAAATAATTCCCGCTGATTGTCCTGACGATAGCGAATCTGCACTTTTTGGCCAATATACTGAGTAGGAACTTCGTAAATGAGACTGTTCAAAGAAATCGTCGCATCTTTGTTCACACGACGAATTTTTTCCATTAAGAAAAATTCCTCCAAAACCTCTTCATTCACACGCGGCCGAGGATACTCAGACAGGGAGACTTGGTAACGATCCAATGGTCTGCAACTGATCCCTGCGTGGGGGACCAAATGATACTCAGCCCTGAGCCATATATCAAAGGAGTCATTGAGTTCACGCAGTGAGGTCCCTTTAAAATCAACTAAAAATTTCTCCCGAACCGTTCGCCAAAATCTCTCAATCTTGCCCCTTGATGGTGAGTCATAGGGCTTAGAATGGATTAGGCCAATGCCTAATTGCGCACAAACAGTGCGTAAATATTTACTGGAAAAACTCGGACCATTGTCGAGATAAAGTCTATCGGGTTTACCATATTTTAAAATGGCTTCCTTAAAAACTTGCTCAATCGGAAGTGTCGTCTCCACCAGACTCCAACGATGACCCACAATCACCCGAGAATGATCATCAATGATGCCAAATAAAATGGCTTTTTTCTTTTTGGGCGCCTCTAAAATCGGGCCATGCATAAAATCTCCCACCCATAACTCGCCAAATCGATCCATCTCGTAGCGCTTACGGCCCTTAAGTGATGACGCATTTTTATTGGTCAAATCTTGGGCCTTTAAAAATCTTCGCAACGTCTGCTCACAAAGTGGTGGATCACCTAATATCTTTTCCTTCAAACAGCGACGGTAAAAGTGGGCCGCACTGAGCTCCATCAACTCCTGACGAAGCTCAATAATTTTCGCCCCCAATCCACCCATTGCAAATCTCTGCAACCCCCGGTCACTTCGCTCTTTCGGGACTAGCCCAGCAAAGCCATGTTTGCGATAGCTCTTCAGCCAACCCTTCATCGTTTCTGCAGAAAATATCTTTCTTTCGCCTCCCGGGTATTCAAACTCCTGGCGGCAAATCTCCCTAAAATATTTCATCTGCCCGCGCCCAGTTTCCATTAGCACCGGCGAGATAATTTGGTGGCGAATCAGTCCGATCGCCTTTCTTATGTCTTCGTTCATCTTAAAGTCCTTCCTTTCTTAATGTTAGGAAGCCGCTTTAACATAATCGTCCCTTTTCTTATTCCAAACCTGTCGGCTCAAAATATATTCAGGTATTTTTTATCTTAAGGAGGGTGAAGAATGATTTCTTGAAGCCCTGTCCAGGGACAGTCTGACCAGGAAAATAAGTTCTGGAGCACCACTCTTGGAACCTCGTAATAGACAAAAACAGAGGACCGCACAGGCGCTAGGATCATGAGCCTTTCATGATTGATACGAAGTGGACGGATGGCTGCATAAAGAAAGTTGTAGGCCGATGATAACGCTAGACTTAAGTCCGATTCAAATCCTGCGAGCAACTGGTCAATACTCACTCGGATTTGATGGGTTTTCTGAAAAACATCAATGAACTTTTCAAAGGACTTTCTCGCTAGACGGCGGCCCGGTACCAGGAAATCTGGAAAATAACAAAAGTCACGTTTCTCATTCTTGCAGTGTCCAGCATGAATGGCAATCAGGCCACAACTTCCCAAAATACCACATTGATACTGACGAACGAAGTACCCCTTCCACCTGGCACAGTTGGGTTTGCCGCACAAAAGGCAACACTGCCTTAAATTTGGAAAAGGATAGTCCACTGACGCTCGTTCAACACCATTTTCCTTGGCCTGCAAATAGGTGGCGCTTGCGAATTCATATTGCCTCCAAGCGCAAAATACCGATTCAACCCCCCTAAAAAATAACTTGATGTATTAGACTAGTTCGTGGTGTTGGGCTTTCGGGGAGATATTATGTAGTTCCACCGTGGAAATGGCTCCAGTCGTTGAATTGCTAAACTTTCCATTTCCTCATCGGTCGCCTTGATTCCCTTTTCATAAGTTTGACGATCAAGCCTCGCCCGCACCTGTAGTCCCTTTGCGGTCTTTGTTGCACCAATTAAATTTACCACAGTTTCGTAGCTCACAAGAGGCTTTCCTCGCCAGTTCATGCTGATGAACGAAAACATCCTATGCTCGATTTTGTTCCACTTGCTTGTGCCAGGCGGATAGTGACAAACCGTAACTTTCAATCCAGTCGCATCTGAAAATTTTTGCAGATTTACTTTCCAGCGACGGCTCGCTGAACTATTGCTGCCTCCACCATCGGCACAAATTAATAATTCTTTGGTCTTTGAATAGTGCTTTTTACCAACGAGCTTCCACCATTGGCGAATGCTTTCCACTGCGAACTCGGCAGTGTCGTGCGACATCCCAACATTTACAAAACCTTCGTTTCGAGCGACGTCGTAAGTCCCATAGGGAACCGCGGTTCCTATGGCTAAATTTGGGAAATCGTAAACATTCACTTTCTCCGGGGTTCCCTTGGTTCGCCAGGTTTCTCCGGCATTTTTGAACTCGCCAACCCGCTCCTTTTTCTTGGTGTCGACTGAAATCACAGGTCTTCCCGTATCCAAAAAAACGCTGGCTTGGCCAGCGATAAATCGAAACTGAAGGTCTCTATCTGGATGAGATTTGCCTTCCTTATCTTTACGATTGGACTGCAGTGTATAGCCACTCTCGTGAAGCAGTCGACAGACAGTCGGATAGCTGACATCAATTTTTTTACGACGTAATTCTTGTTCGATTGTTCGACACGATTTGCGAGTCCATTTGATTGGACTCATTGGATCCCCCGCCGTCGATTCATCTAAAATTTCATGCAGCAAAGCAGAAACATCGGGCTCGGTTGTCTCAATACGCTTTCGCCCACCTCCACGATTACGCGCCCGCGCTCCCATTTTTTCTGGTTTTCCACGCTTTACTTCGCGCATTCCACGAATTATCGTATTCTCTGAAAGTCCCGTCAAAGAGTGCATTTGAGCAATACCCCCTCGGCCAAGCTCAATCGCCTTTTGTCCTATGTACCACCTCTTCTGGGCTTCTGAGAGGCTCGGAATAAGGGATTTCCAAGTTTTTAGATTTTTTTCATCCATCAAGTAGATGATAGAGGGGATCTAGAATACATCAAGTTATTTTTTAACAAACCCTAAGAAGTGGAGCAAGCAATTTAGGGGACTGTGGCCCCTCGGCCCTAGTCTCCACGAATCGTTATTAGCTCAGCAAGTTTGGAAGCTCAATCTTGTGATGGATCTTGAATATATTGATAGAAGTTCTTAAGATACCTCCAACCCGAGGTCTGAAACCAAATAAATTGTTAGAACCTCCACGAGGCTCATTTTTTCCGAAATGGCCAAGTCCTTCCCCAATGAGCTTCTTCCTCCTCGGGTTCGAACTCCAAGCAGAAGTCGTCGATATAACAAGAGAGAAAAGCAAATTTATTTTGTTGTTCATCTCAAATCTCAATGTATAAATAACTAGCTCATATATGACATGTCGGAATTGAGAAAACAATGACCAAAAAACAGATTGAAGAAAGATAAATAAGCTAAAAGGAAGATTTTCGAAATCAGCCCTTGGCCGGGGAGTCTATCAAAGCAGTACAACATCTGCGGGGCCTGGGTGCGCATGTAAGGACGGAAAACCTAAAAAACACGGGCCTTATTTTAATTTAAGCTACGTCCATCAAGGAAGAAAAAAGACTCAGTTCATCAGGCAAAACTTTGCGAGAAATTGAACGACAGGCAAAATTTTAAGAGATTTAAGGGCTGCCCAGATGCGTGGATAACTTTAGAAATTGAAAAGTCGAACATGATCATGACCACCGAAAACACCCGGCGCGATGCTGAAAAACGAAAAAAGTAAAGTCAGTTCAGGAGCTTAAGCTCCGAACTGGCGTTAATAACTATGGGTGTCTCCATCTATAAATACTAGGCCCAAAGACCGCGCGTGCCCTCAAACATCGGGGATCACTACTGGACCATAGGACCGGCTGACCGCTGAAAATGAACCCTTTGGAAACCGGCGCCTGCACTCTTCAAGGGTGTCGGCCTCAACCCCCCGTACTTTCCGAGGAAAATCAGCTCTATAAAGCCGACCTCCGCACCCACAACGGCAGTCTTTTTGAACTTTTTTAGCAACAGATTCATCCATCGCTTTGAGAGTCGCCCAAACTATGATAGCTCTGCCCGTGATTCACCTCCGCTTCTTTTTTTCAAGACAGAGATCAATATTGAATCAGGTCCCGGGTCAATTCTGACCCGGTATTTTCTTGTCAAATTGTCTAAAATAGCTTTGCAGACAAATTCAGATTAATGCGCACGCTAAGATCTCGATCATTGAGGGTACTGACCCCTTGTCCGTCAAACAGCTGTTGAGTTATCGCGGGAATCTCCATCAAACAAAAGACTTAGGCTCATTATAAGTTCAGTTCACTAAATTTTCTAATTGGAAAAACATATGTAGGATTTCCAGTTGTAGAAGATGACACTCTTTATTCTAACATTGAAGGAACACTTGGATGGTTAATTTCAAACCCAGTTGCTGATGATTGGCTAACAGTGGGATGCGCGATGAAAAATCTAAATTTCAAATCGCAAAGATAAATGCATTAAGTGTAATGGGTAACTTTCTAAAGCACTTTATAGCAGGTCCAGTCTAGGTCTTTGATGTCCGATCCTCCAAACAAAGGAGGAGAAATGTCATCGGCAGAAGAGCTTGGAATTTTGAGAGCCAAGCTTGAACAAATCAAGAAAGAAGTCGGAGCAAAGGGCCCTCGGAATCGTCGGTACAGTAATAAGCAAAAAGCGCTCGTTATAGAGGCGAGTTCGAGCTTGGAGGGCTGGGAAATTGAGAGGCTCAGTGGCGTGCGTGGGCCAACCTTAGCCAAGTGGCAGCGACGGGAGACATTGTCTAGAAATCCCGTTGAACGGGGATCAGCATCAGGAAGTTACAGCGGTCATCATTCACATTGGCAGAGGGTTTTGGATTTATGGAAATCAAAGCCCGGGCTTGGGCCAACCCAGCTTAAGAATCAGTTGAAGCGAGAAGGTATTCGTATCAGTGTGGCAACAGTTAGAAATATTCTTGAGGAAAATGGATATGAGCTTCCAAAGGTAAAGGAAAAAGACGAGAGAGTTTTTCGCTATGAGGCGGCGAGACCTCGAGAGCTTGTGCATATGGACTTCAAGCATTTTTACATCAACAAACAAAAGGTCTTTCTGCTTTTGATGCAGGATGATTTTAGTCGATTTTTATGTGGTCACAAGATTTCCGATAGTGAGAACATCGATGCAGTTATAGAAGTTTTTGAGGATTGCATTTCAAAATACGGACGAATGCAGGTGATTATGACGGACGCGGGAAGTGCTTTCTACAGCTGGAATGGGGTCAATCGGTTCCAGAAATTGATTGGCGACGAATATGGAATAGAGCACATCAAAGCGGGATCCCCAAGATCAAATGGTAAAATCGAGTCCGTCAATAAGCAGATTGAAAAGGAGCTATTGCGGGTGAAGGAGTTTTCAAGTCTTGAGGAGGCAGATCTTGGGATTGGAGAATGGATAGATTTTTATAATTTTGAAAGAACCCATATGGGTCTTTCCCAGTCTGAGGTTCCGGCTGACCGATTTTTATATGGTTGGGACCATAGAAAACCTCGAGAATCATCAAAGAACGGGGTATGGGAGGAATTATTGAAGGTGGCCGTGGGAAAAATTAAATAATTTGTTGTTGTCAATCGGGCTCAAATGTATTGAAAATACTATTTATGAACCTCAGTGAAATCCCAAAGCATATCCAGGCGGCAGGTCTTTATATTGGCCTGCCAGCATTGAAAAGGATGGGTATCCAGCTTGAAATGAAAGATGTATGTCAAGAGCTCGGGGTTGATCATGCTTCGATTTTGCAGCAGGTAAGGTCGATTTTTTTTACAAAGAAAGTGAACAATCAATCACAGATTGCTGAAGTTAAAAAGCTTCAGCAAAGTCTCAGGGAACAATCGTTTTTATCAGCAGTATATGAATATCAATCAAGTCATCCTGGGTGCTGGATCAAGGTTGAGCGCCATCAGCTGAGTGACGATTTTAAAGTCTTTCTCATTTCCAAAAAAGAGGAATTTGAGCTTTCTTGGGGGGAAGTGAGTAGGCTCACGAAGATCCCAGAGGACACTTTAAAAAAGATCAAAGGACAAAATAACGATAAAAATGATGAGGGGCCAGGTCCATCATCTCTGCCTGAGCAAGTTGTGGACAAGCTTGCTGAATTTTTCAAAGGAAGATCAGGAAAAGCTTCGGTGAAGGATTTTTGTGATAAAAATCCTGAGGTGTTATTGGAGCTGGGTCTAGGGTACCGATCCTTTTCGAGACTGCTTCTGGGGCTTGGGTTTGTGAGTCCCAAGGGGATTTTTTTAAAAAATACTGGGCTTGATTTGATCAAGCGATTTGCTCCGGGATTGGTTTGGGGTAGTGACGGTAAGAATATAAATTTAGTGATCAATGGGAACCATTTCCGCTGGGTTTGGCAGGGACTCATTGACCATAAAACAACAGTATTGGTTGGTGGAGTAATTAATGAGTCAGAAAGCAGCGAGAATCTTCTTGAGGCCATAAAGCTCTCAAGAGAGGCCTCTGGTATATCACCAATGGCGATTGTATTAGATAACCGGTTGAGTGAGAATTTGCCGGTAATCCGGAGTTATTTAGACTCCATGGGAATAGAAATAATAAAAATATTTCCTGGTAACTCAAAAAGCAACGGCATCATAGAGAACAATTTTAAGGTATTTGAGAATTGGGTTCACGGGCAAGGGGGGAAGATCGTAATCAATGCGTCAAATGAAAAGGATCTTTCTAGGGAAGTCGCAAATCTGATGGTTGAGCTTTTCACCCAGCTGCGGAATTTTTCACCTCGAGGGAGTCTCGGTGGGAAGTCCGCAAGCGACCTATCAAGCAAAGCGGTTCCGTTATCTGAAGCCGAGAGAACGGCCATCCAAGAAGAAATTAAGGCTCTGGCCAATCGCTTCAAAAATGAGCTTGCAACCCCAGTTATGACGGCGGCAAAAGACGAGGCGCTCAGTCTTGCCGTTGAAGCTTTAAATCCACCATCACCCGAGGTGTTTAGGAAGAAACTTAATGCCTCTGAGTACACCGCAAATCTAATCCTTCAGGCTCTTGCGATATTTGATTCACAAAAGATCAAACACCCCGAGAAGAAGTTCGATCACACCTACTTCGGCGGGATACTGCGAAATTTAGTTAACCAGGAATACCTGCTAACGCTCACTCACAATCTGGAGTCGATCTATGCACTTTTTTGGAAAAGGATGAACGAGAGAATGAAATCCCTAGCTTCAAAAATTGAGGCTCCTCTTGATAATTGCAAAAAATTGGTCTGCGAATTTTTAAATTCAAAGATTCCGGCCCAAGGAAATCTTGCCCTGATCTATTTGAAAAACATCTTGTTCTTTTTAGCTGGCCAAGACACTTCGGCAATCACATCAGCTCGGAATATCCTAGAATCAGAGGTCCTTAACTCCAGAATAGCATCAACTCTAAAAAAAGAAACCCTGATCAGGAAGCTCATTGAAATCGAGTCGCAAATCCGCCTCATCGCCAATATCCCAAATGAGATTTTAAAAAACACGACTCAAGTTTATCCAGAAATATTCGATACAGTAGCTACAACCCAATGAGGATCGGTCCTCGAAGTGGTCCAGCCAGGTCCGCTATATCGTGCTTTAAGAGTTAACTATTGGCAGCCTCCGCCTTTTTCACAAACATTATACTGTTCTGATAGACTTCCAGCTCTAAAGTTATTCCGCTTTCCAAGCTGAGATTTTATTTCTTCAATGCGCTCGCTCATTTTTAAAAAATTGTTTGCCATTCTCATCACACTCCTTGTCCGATACAGATACACATACTATCGGCCGAAAGGTAAATAAAAAAAGGTGAAAGATGAAAAATTATGTTGGTTTTAGAAAACAAAAGAAGATTTAAAAAATTGAGCAACGGCCACAATACCCAGCAGAAGTTGGCACTTCGGTCAGATATTGTTTTGCTGGCGGCAGAAGGACATCTCCCTGCGAGCATCTCGAAAAAATTGCAAATCTGTGGAGCGACTGCGTCGCGTTGGATTAATCGATGGATGGCCGGCCGTGATTCCGGACTTTCGGTCTCTGCGATTTTGGATGATGCGCCAAGATCAGGCGCCCCTGGGACTTTCACACCAGAGCCTATTTGCCAATTGTTTGCGATGGCATGTGAGAAGCCAAGCAACTATGGTCGGCCAATTAGCCACTGGACACCAAGAGAACTTGCAGACGAACTCAAAAAACAAGGCTTTGTCGACTCTATATCGCCAAGACACGTCGGACGACTGCTAAACGAAGCCGACATCAAACCTCACCTTATGCGATATTATTTGGACACAAAAAAAGACGAGCGCTTTGATGAAAAGGTAGCCAATATTTGTGAGATCTATGAAAAGGCGCCGTCAATTACCGAGGAGGGCGGTCGGGTGATTAGCCTTGATGAAATGCGGCATTCAGGCGCTGGAAAGAACTGCACCAGATAAACCTGGCGAGCCAGGTCGAGTCGAAAGACATGAGTTCAATTACAAAAGACATGGGACGCTCACGATGATAGCCAATTTCGACGTGGGAACTGGTGAGGTTGTTCATCCATCGCTCGGCCCGTCGCGAACTGAATCTGATTTTGTTGATCACCTGAATAATCTGATTTCAAAATCCCCATCTGTCGCAAAGTGGCATTTCGTTCTCGATAATCTTAACATTCATCAGTCAGAGTCCTTGGTCGTTTTCGTGGCAAGCCAGATTGGTGTCGACACAAACTCTCTCGGTGAAAAGGGCAAATCTGGAATATTGAAATCCCAAAAAAGCCGACAGGATTTTTTGACGAGCCCCGATCATGATATTGTTTTTCATTACACCCCGAAACACGCCTCGTGGATGAACCAAGTCGAAATATGGTTTAGTATTCTGGTCAGAAAGTTGCTTAAACGTGAGTCATTCAGCAGCACCGAAAATCTTGGAATAAAAATTCTCGATTTCATAAAATACTTCAACAGGACCATGGCAAAACCATTCAGGTGGACTTACAAGGGAAGGGTGCTGTCAGCATGAAAAG
>JADJVA010000016.1 GCA_016716765.1 Bdellovibrionales bacterium
TTCTACTTTGTCAGAACACCTGTCACTATTCGTTAAGTTGTTGTTTGCGATAGGCCGAATCGATGGCGGCCTGTCGTTTTCGGTGGCGGACTTCCATCTGGCGGAGGATCTCTCCAAGGTGGTATCCCGTCGGGGAAGGAACTGGTTCAACAACGCGCGGATATCCGTGCCACTCAGCAACGGTCGGGTCTGCTGATGCAGTTGACGCTCTTCCAATAGAAACAGTATGGCCATCATGACCAGCGTCATGTGATGGTGCCAGCCCCGCCAACCCCGGACCTGGTAGTCGCCCAGCCCGACATCCTGTTTGCCTTGTTGCAAGGCGCGTTCGATCCAATAGCGCTGCCCTTGCATGAAGGCCAGCCGGGTGCCGGCGTGTCCGCCGGGGCGTTGCTGAGGCTGTATTTGATCTCGGTCGGCGTGTCGATCTCCCGGCGCACGATCATGCCATGGCCGGGCCTGGGCTTCCTCACCATCCCATAGCCACACCTGTCGATGCAGGATTTCCACTCGCAACGGGCCTTTCGTGCCGGCGCGCAAGGTGACCGATTGCCAGGCGGTGGCCGGTTGCTGCTGGGTCCAGAGGTCGACTCGCACCGCCAGGGTTTGCGCCCGCGGGCGGGTCGGGTGACGACCGTGGGTCGTTTTGGCTGGCGGGACGATCGGCTGCGGATCGTCCAGATAAATCCGCTGGTCCTTGTGCACATCCCCGACGAAGATCTCTCCTTGCGCGTCGAGGGCGCGCAGGAAGGTCGGATCACTGCCATAGAAGCCATCAAAGCCCACCCAGGCAAAACCGATATTCTGCTGGCGGGCGTGGGCGATCATCGCCAGGGCCAAGTCGATTTTGCGCTGGAAACCGCGCTGTATCTTGGGAATGCCGGCCGCTTGGCAGCGCGCCGGGTCGTTCGTCCACGCCTCCGGCAAAAACAACCGTTCGTCGATCAAGGTCATGCCCGTGCCCCGGCTCAGCGCGGCAAACACCCCGACCTGGCAGTTCTCCACTTTGCCCAACTGCCCGCACCACTGGCGGGCCACCCCCACCGAGTGGGTCCCTTGTTTCGGACAGCCGCTCTCATCGATCAGCAGGGCGCTATCGGCGTGTCCCCCCAAGAGCCGGTTGGCCTCTTGGGCCACGTGATCCAGTACCGCCCGCTCGGACCAAGCCGACTCGCTCAACATATGCTGTAGCGCTTGATGGTCCGCATCGGGAATCGCCTCTCCATCCGTTCCATGTTCTTGGTTTCCGCTTGCAGCAAACCCCGGACATAGGTGCCGAGCCGCCGTCTCGACCGTTCGGGTCCTCTGGCGGAAGTGACCGCCGAAGCGGTCGCAGAAGTCCAGGAAGCGCTGACCGATCCCGGCCAGCAACCCCACCCCGGCGTCAGTAACCGAGTTTTTTTATCACGTCCGACGATACTTCTTTCATACGTTACTCCATCAGGTCTTGTCTTTTGATCCAGGTCGGATTATCTTAATTTACTGATAAAAATCAAATACATGAATCTGACAAAGTAGAATTAAAGACGTTGGGGACCTATAAAGATGAAGTGGTCAATTATTTTTTAGATCGACTGACGAGTGGGTTTGTTGAAGGGCTTAATAACAAGATCAAAGTCATTAAGCGACGGTGCTATGGTTTGAAAAATATTGGGCATCTTTTCCAATATCTTTATCTGGACCTTTGTGATATTCTTTGTATGCCCACAAAATCATAGAGTTACCGAAATTTACTCCGAATTTATTGAGGAGTAACAAGTGATTTATGATCGACAATATTCTGTTTTTAAACAGAATTTACACCCCGGTAACTCCAAAAGAGCCTAGACTGCGTGAAAATGCGGCGGCGGATGGTCCCCGAAGAAGAGCTTTATTACTATTCCGTAAAATCTCGCTATTTCTGGCATATCCTCGCTCCGATCGAATCTACGAATTTTGGGCCATAACGCCCGCTTCAGCTGCGCCGAAACTGGAGTGTTTTTGTGTTAGTTTTTGAGCGCAGCGAGTGACACAAAAACGCGGAGGTTTTGGCGTCAGACTGGAAGCGCTTGTTAGGCAATAACTATCTCTAAATTTTGGATCAAATCAGAAATAACGACGTTTTCGCCCGTTGTTGATTCAAAGAAAAGTTGGTTCTTATTGCCAAAAGCAATATCAAATTCGCCTTTCAAATTAGCAGGTATATCGCTGTTAATGGATAAGGATTTAAATTTTCCTATATTGAATTTACCACCCGAACACTCAGCAAACTCATTTTTTAGACGCTGCTCCCAACCGTCAGTATCAAAGTTATATTTGACGAGGAAGACTGTAGGGAAAACCTGATTTTCTTCAATCGGAATAGTAGTGTGGGCATCACATTGCTCACCTATTCGATAGCTTAACTTTGCAGAATTTAATTTCGATATGGATTTTTCTAAAGAACTAGCGGCCTTAAATGCGATACCGCTAAATCCTTTGAACCTTGTATCATTAACTCCAAACCTGACTCTAAAACTTATAAATTCGATATTTATAGAACCAAAATTCACACCAATACTAGTGTACTCTTCTTTCTCCGTCAATGGCCACGCAAAAGGCAAACCTAATTCTTCTGATATGATATTAGCCACTTCAAGAGGGTCATCGACTTCAATCATCAGATGATCTATTTCAAACATTCAACATCTACCTTATTTTACCAGTTGATCTAAGTAGCCTAACGTAAAAATAACCGGCGCGCTTTAGCGCGCCCGTGTTAATTGAAATGTTATGCCTCTCGATACTATTTTTTCTCAGGCATTGCTGAGGAATGGTGGCTTGTAATTAGCCACTCCGAACCATTCCAACGATAGGTATAGCTGTAGCGTCCGCTGACCGACGCTCCTGTCTTGGCAAACGTGAATGTGTAAAGCCCCGCATCAACCGCAGTGTTACAACCGAGTTCAATGGTTCGCAAGTCAATCTTGCCAGAGGGTCGGTTCTCCAGAAAGTGATGGAAGTAATCTTCCTTCTCGGCTGGCGTGAGACGCGGCTTGTTTGAAACAGTGGGCAGAAGGATTGAGCGCTCCGCGTAGTTGGCTACCACTTTATGCGGATCACCTGTTTGCAACGACTGGTTCCAGCGATCGAACAATGACGCGATGTCCGCTTCGGAAATTGCCTTGCAGCTCTCTGTGCGTGCACCTTCTGCACCGGTCTGCGTGACTTGGTTTGAGGCACACCCTACAAGGGTCGTAACAATAAAAAACAAACTCAATGGCTTGATGTTCATAAAACGCTCCTAGTTAGAATACCGGGGGGATTTGGGGCATAACGTTCGAGCTAAGCGGCGATGGCCCCCCGTGTGATTCTCTGCAGTAGCGCCGCCACGAATTGCTCGATGCGCGCCTGCTCAGTCGACTTCTGTGCGGGCCTGTAGTTGTAGCTGAGTTCAGTGTTCAAGAGTCTGTAGCCCAGCTTGGTGTACCGGCCGATCAATTCTGCTTCATCTGCTCGTCGGTTGTTCAATGCTTGGTAGCTTACGAAAAACCTCGCATCCTGCAGCACGAAGCGCTCGTACAGCGACACCGACTGAAGTCCGTGGTGGCGGCAAACTGCGCGCTCACATACTTCCCAATCCGTCGCGTCCTCGGTCTGACTCTCCGATGTAGAAGGGAGTCAAGTCCGGCTCTCCCGGTCGTCTGAATCGGAGCACATAGACGATGTCCGTGTCTTCGGGGAACGAGATAGTGCTGAAGTTCTCTTCTTGCATTCCTACTCCCGCGAAAGGTCGGAGGAGTGTTCTTGTGCCGCCCCGTTGTCGCAGGCGCGAAGCGTCCGCGACAACGCCTCCCAAGTTGAAGCAGTTGTTAGGCTTTTATCATATTGTTCTGCAAAGCTCTTTCCTTCTCCTTCCATTCGGAGTCAATGATAGAATACCACGCTGTATCGCGGTTCTCGCCACGACTCACAAAGTGTTGTCGAAAGGTCCCTTCGTACTCAAACCCAAGCCTTGTCGCCGTGTTCATACTAGCTAAGTTCTTTGTGTTGCATTTCCATTCGAGTCTTCGATATTTCAAATCCTCAAAAACATAACTAAACAGCAAATACATTGAATTAGTGTTAATTTCGGTCCGTTGTGCGTTTCTACAATACCAGATCGAACCGATTTCGAGAGTTCCATGCTCCGGCTGTATATTCATGAGGCTTGCGCAACCTACTAAGCAATTCATGCGTTTGCTGAATACTTTATAAACAACCTCGTTTGACTTTTTAAGTTTTTGAGACAAATATTTTTCGAATATGGGCAATTCAGTCATAGTTGGAACATTGACATGATACTGAAATTGATCAGTCTCGTTATTTTCAAATGATGCTGCCCAGAACAATGCAACCAAATCTATCTGCATATTTACAGCCGTGATGTGAACAGCTTCGTTTTCGAGAACTACTTCTTTTGAAGGGAACTCCCATAATTTGGCCAACTCATTCTCCCAAATTTGTCCGCGCTGAAGGCGTCAGCCTAATGGGGCGACGGATAACCAGCAAGCCCGGACAAAACGCAGTTTTGGACGGGCGGAGTCCGGCAAACGCAGTTTTGACGGGCGGAGTCCGACAAAACGCAGTTTTGGACGGGCGGAGTCCGGTCGATCCGTGTGGTTGTGCGGTGTGGAGCGCCAAGCAACCAGCAGTTTGGAATCCGCTGCCCCGTCTCGCGGGCGCGCCACTTTTGGCGCGACCTGGTTAATCTGATTGTTATATTTTCTCAAAATCAGTTTCCCGGCCAAGTGAACTCCACGCGAATACCGCTCGGTTCATAGCACATCATGTGCTTTGCCGGACCCGGCCCCAATAGCTCCGGTGAGAACTCTATTTTTACACCACTTTCTTTTAGGCGCACGTATAATCTATTCAGGCTTTCTTCATCTGCAATAGAAAATGCAATATGGTGCAATCCAACATTCTTGTTTTTGTTGAATTCGCCCACTGGCTCTTCTTTTGTTGCCCAGAGCGTTAGCATAATCTGGCCATCACTGACAAAATGGCCGGATAATCTTCCTCCTTCGAACTTCCTTCCAGCCAAGTAAGGACGTAAAAATTTCGCACTTTCTTCCAGATTCGATACAGTTAGCCCGATATGATGAGGGCTTTCGTAAACGGTGTATTCATGACATTTCCTTTTAAACATAACGGGGTGGCGGATAAGCCGCGAGGGCGGAAAAGTTGAAGGCTTTGACGGTCGATGTTGGCTTGATCCGCGTGGTTGTGCGGCGCAAAGCGCCAAGCGACCAGCGGATTGAATCCGCCCCGTTTCGCGGGCGCTTCGCGCCCGCGAAACGACAAAGCTAACCGGCACCAAAGGCGTCCGGGTTGAGCGCCTTGTTGGGCAAAATCTAGTTCCATTATCCAGTTACTCATTGGAACTCACGGCAAATCAGATCGTTTCTTCTGATGACCTTGAAGCCATGCTTTCCAAAAGACCTTGGCAAGATGATTGGCTTCAACAAATAGATGCTGCAATTGGTTCATGGTTGCAACTTGAATCATATAACTCACCAATTCGCTGCCTACTCCAGTTCTATTATGCTCAGGATCTGTATACAGGCAGTCAATATGGCCATCTGTGTCTAACTCGCCAAATCCAACAGCAACCCCATTTCTTGTGCATACAAATGGTCTCTTTAGTTCACAGCGCCATTTCCAAACTTCAGGGCTCCGATCACTGGACGCCCATGCCTGAACCTGCTCCTCTGTGTAAGCATCTAGGGCAGTTCGAATAACAGCAGAATGGAAGATGCGACCAATCTCTTGGTACTGGCCGTTATAGTGCTCAATCATTGAGAACTTGCCTTTGCCCAACGGGGCGGCGGATAAGCCGCGAGGGCGGAAAAGCCGAAGGCTTTGACGGCCGATGTCGGCTTGATCGGCGTGGTTGTGCGGCGCGAAGCGCCAAGCAACCAGCGGATTGCAATCCGCCGCCCCGTTTCGCGGACGCGAAACGTTGCCGCTCAGCCGCGCGCGCCTTTGGCGCGTCGGCTGGAGCGGCCTTGTTATGTTCATATGTTTCAGACAGGAAAATTGATATTTCCATACCTTACGATGGCCTCGACTTTTGCTTTCATTGCATCGAAAAAGAGCATCTCCCTGATAAAATGAGAGCTAAATCTTCACCTGTCATTAAGATTATTCTGGGAGAATCACCTGAAAACTTAATTACCGCATTCTCGTCGAAACCGTTTGCAGACAAGAATAGACCCCGTGTACTCTGGGCCTTACCTCTTATTTTTCCATCAAACACAGATAAATCCTTTTGCTTGATAACTCCATCTTCCCACTTCGACTCAATCAAGTAGTCGAATTTATCAAACCGAAAGTGACCGTCGATTTGCTCGCCATCTGGCGTCTTATAGGGCCTGGAATATTCAAGCTCACTCAGCTGAAGCAAATCACAAAAAAGGTCTTCTAGCTTGTATCCTCGCTGTTGTGGGGTATATTCGGAGCCGGTGGTGAGAGAAATAAACTGAGAATTCAAACCTTCAAGTTTCTTCGTCTGCGATTTGTTTTCATCAATTTGTGTGCATAGGCTTTCTCGATTTTTCCCGCTCTCGCTTTTCTATTTCTTTCTCGCTCTCGCTTTTCTATTTCTTTCTCGATTGGGTCAGAGCCTACCATTTCGCGGAATTCTGACAATAGCTGCTTAGCTTTTTTAGTATCCAACGCATCTTTGTCTACAGCACCACGTAGACGAAAAAATTGGAAATCAAATTGTTGATGGTATCAACATCACCAGAATCCTCTAGATACTCTAGAATTTTCCTCATCGCCTGGTATTTGTTGAACGATTCTCTTGGGTACCTGTCTCGGAGTCTCTTTGATACCCCGCTACTATCTAAAAAACTATAAAAGCTGTTCCAATACCAAAAGCAAGCTCCTGACAATGATATCATCGCCTCTTTTAGCTCGTAATTAATCTTCTTGCTTGCCAACTTCTAAGATACCTTCAGACTTACTTGGAGAACATAACGTAGAAGTCACCGGCGCTGCGCAGCTTTATCGCGCAGCGTCCGTGGACTGCCGGGTTAGACCCTGATTGGGGGCCAATAGCACCAAGTTCTACCCTGCTTCAAATTGTTCAATACGAAACTGAATAAGCCACTTGAGTTTCGACTTGTCGCCGGCAAGATATGCCTTTAGGATTTCCACCAACTCTGGAACTCGCCCGATCGAAACAACATAGTCGAAGACCTTTGCCATAACAATCAACGTCTCTTTCGTCCACGGTCCGTCAACAACCAGAACAGCAAGCAGGTCCGGGTTGTGGCCCTTCCAATTGATCGCCGAAAACATTTTGTCTTTTGCGTACAAAGAGGCATGTCGAGAAGAGGACTTGCGGACCTCGATAAAGGCCAATGGAGCATCTGCGCTAGGGAGGACAAAGTCCGCTCTAAAGTCGTAAATGACTCCGGTGAGAGATGAATATTCCTCTTCGCGCTGAAATGGAACCGTCTGATCTGCTAATGCGCTTGCGACAATAGATTCCCAAAAGAACGCGGCCAACTAGATCGCGAACAATTTCCTAAGCGTTGATTCGAGACGCTGAAGAATTTCGCCTTTATTCACCGTCTTCGGGTCTACTCGCTCACTCAGTAAAGTTGCCAGCCTCAGGGCTGCGGGCTTAGAAATGGAGTTATCAGAAACCGACCCGACAAGCTCCTTCAGTTTTGACTTGCTGAATATCCCAGCCAAGTGCTGTAACAGCGGAAGGAGGTAGGGATTCTTCTGAATGAATACCGGATCAAATTCGGTGAACCCGTTAGATATTTTGTCCACGCTATTTAGAAACGTCGATCCCAACTCGCGTATGTGCCGATATACCTCAGTTGTAATTGCGGTTTCCAAGTCAAAAGGAATTGCGGATCTTGCTTCCATTCATCAACGGCTTGAGCGGCCGTAACATTGAACTGGCGAATGCCAAGACCAGCAGAAGAATTACGATCAATCGCTGGTCGGCAAGATGCTGTTCCTCGACTATCGAAAGGCCGTGCGTTTCGCGGGTGAGCTTGAGATATGCGTCAATGCATTTTCGATTTCGGCATCAGCAATCTGATAGAGGGTTATGTTGTTGTCATTGCTCTGAGTTACCGATTCGCTTGAATGTGATATTCACCAAGCCCTTCTTGGGCGCCTTCGTTTTTCCAAAATCCATCGATGCCCTCTCTTGCGTACCAAAGTGCATTCGATATTTTCAAAGCAAATTTCCTCAAGAATACGACTGAGTATCTGAGGTGCTTGATATGTATGCCATATAAGTGCGGAGTCAGCAACCACGATGTGGATTGGCGCTCCATGACGCATTACACGAAAACACTCGCGAAGCACTCTGACCATTTGAGCAAAGTATGGATAGACGAGAAAGTCATACTCCTTCTTTCCCGCTCTCTCGGTGCGTTTCTCGCCAAGCGCACAAACAACTTGGTCTAGCTCGTCGTGTACGACTGAAGGTATTTCGATTCGATATTCCTGTTGTAGGTGCCTGTGCCCTTTTAGTGCCGTCGTGGTATTAACGATCAGGCGACTGCGCACTTTATCAGTAATTTCGCCCCAAGAGGATGCCATCCCCCAAAAGTACAATTGCATCCGAGTCATTTCCGCATAGTCAAAGTTATTGAGGTACGGTGGCGACGTCACGACGATAGATACGGAACCGTCCTCTAGCTCCGGCATAGCTTCAGAAGACTTTCCAAATAGTTGAGACCTGTGCGCCAAATGTAAATCGCCAAGCGACATAAGGTCAGTACGAATCATGTCGCAACTAAAGACGCGGCTTCTCTTGGCGAGTGAGCTCGCTTCTTTGAAGTTGAGCCTTGTAAATCCCATCAGTAGCCGAATGTGAGCTACGCTCCAATGTCTTGGAGAGCACCATGAAAGCAAGAGGATCGTTCACGAGAGATAGCGCAGCAAAGGGGACTCGCGCGCCCCAAGTAGCTAGTGTAAGGACGCTCTCTGGAAATAGCTTTTCGAGGAATATCTTTTGTGTTTCCCCGAGCAAAGAAATCGATGCGGGTTTTTCTAGACCAACGACTATTGCGTCTTCAATCTCATCAATTCGGTGAAGGGCTCCAAGCCCGGACAGTTTTGCTCGACAGATTCTTTCGAAAAATGGGTGTGCCTCATATCCGACGGCATCAATACCTTGAGTTACGGCCTCCAGAGGGGCCGTGCCACAACCTGCGAAAGGGTCAAGTAGCAGGGCGGGACGACGATCTGCTAATGAAATCCGACACACGTTGTCGACAAATTCTGGAGAGAACCCCGCAATGAAGTTGAACCAACGGTGGATCGGGTGGTTCGCTGTCGTCGTATTTGTTGGGAGACGTTCCGCGCTAATTCGCGGAGTAGCCGGTTTCCGTATGGCTACCTTAGCGGTATTGGGGAATAGGTGCATCTGATTGTGGTCTGCGTGGATTGCTTTTCTCATTCGGTCATTCTACTTGGCGGCATGAGCTGCTGAAAGGCAATGGCCTAACGGGGCGGCGAATAAGCCGCGAGGGCGGAAAAGCCGAAGGCTTTAACGGCCGATGTCGGCTTGATCCGCGTGGTTGTACGGTGCGAAGCGTCCGCGACAACTAATTCTACTTTGTCAGAACACCTGTCACTATTCGTTAAGTTGCTGTTTGCGATAGGCCGAATCGATGGCGGCCTGTCGTTTTCGGTGGCGGACTTCCATCTGGCGGAGGGATCTCCCCAAGGTGGTATCCCGTCGGGGAAGGAACTGGTTCAACAACGCGCGGATATCCGTGCCACTCAGCAACGGTCGGGTCTGCTGATGCAGTTGACGCTCTTCCAATAGAAACAGCATGGCCATCATGACCAGCGTCATGTGATGGTGCCAGCCCCGCCAACCCCCGGACCTGGTAGTCGCCCAGCCCGACATCCTGTTTGCCCTTGTTGCAAGGCGCGTTCGATCAATAGCGCTGCC
>JADJVA010000017.1 GCA_016716765.1 Bdellovibrionales bacterium
TCCGGGACGGACGCCCGACTAAGGAAAATACATAGACGTATCCGAAGGCCGACTAAAGTAGGTCACCAAATGAATGAATCTTGAGCTTAAATCTATAGGATGAAGCCCATTCATCTTTAATGGCGTCTGCTACATTCACAGTAATGACTCCAGTATTGATCATAGATACCATCAGGTCTTCAGTGGTGGCGATACTGATAGTAGGGCAGGAGAGACGAGCTTGCTTTATGGCTTTTTTGTCGTCAATCGCCAAGGTGTAACTGCGATGAAGAGCAACCGCGATACAGGCACATTCACCGTTGCCGAAGCTCTCAAGTGCGGTCAACTTGGCGAATGTTTCAACTTCTTCTGGATCAGTCACCGAAATTTCTTCAAGAATGCCTTGCTCTAATGCGTCTGTTAGGCGAGAAAATTGTTCTTGGTAGTGTTCTGTAATTTCTTGCCGTACATGATCTGTGATTAAAAAGCGGCACGAGTGCCGCTTGATCAAGTCCATACGGCCTATTGCAAGGAAGTTGATAAGCACCGAGGTATCAGCAATTACAATAGACGATGGACCTTCCACTAACAGCACTCCAGTAACTAATCTTCCTTAACGGCTTCAGCAAGCTCAATCAGCTTGCGCCCAGGTAATTCAAGCTTCTTGCTGAGATAAAGAAGCTTGCCCCGAGAAATCTCTTCCCGGCGATAAGCTTCAATGGCAAGGTGAACGATTTGACTCTTTAATTCGCGATCTTGCCGTTCTCTGCTTTCGGGCTTATCGAGATCATCCAACATCCTTAAGAATTCCAGAAATCCTTTCCCTTCCGATTCGCGCTCTAGCAGTTTGGCGCATTCTGCTGTGAAACCAGGTTCAGGCCCTTAGCCGGTAAGTAGTGGCTTGGTAGCTCACCCCGAAGTGATGAGCAAGCATTGCCGCATCCTGATGAGTAATGGCCTGAGAACCCGGAATAGGCCGAGTTTGAGTATCAATCCGCCCCTCCGTCGCTACGTCGAAAATCGTTTGTTCATATCGGCTAGGCAATCCTTTATCGAGAGAGCGGAGGAACTCCGTTACCCCTTCACCGGGCATCAGCAAAGCAGCGGCAAAAGCGTTCGCCCGTTTCTCAATCAGTTCGGAAGCATTATCGCGAGTCGAGACCGTCGCCGTGCGGATCCCGGTCGAGTAGGGCATGGGCGTACCATGCGCGTAGGAAAAGCGTTTGCGCCCCCTGAACATGGTCAAATTGACGAGGATCGCCATGCCGATGGAGGTATGGCGTAGAAACAGGCCGGACATTTCATCAGGCAAGTTGACACCAGAGGACCAGATTCTTTGATCCGAGATCAATTCTCCCATGTTGGCAATGGGCGTCTGACCCAAGCCAGCCGCTTCGCTTCTTGGAGAGCCACTTGCTCACCTTTGCCGAACGGCTTCACTGGCCGTTCGTGGCGCGGACAAGTTATAGGCGGGCGGGCCACTTCGCGGGGATCGGCCCAATAATTTTTCCAGCGAGCAACCTTCCCGACAGAGGCTCAGGCAGCGCTCTACCTGTTCTTTGATATCCGAACGGGTATCGAGGCCCGGAGCCAACCGATGCAGTGCGACCAGTAGATCATCCTCATGAAGAGGTTGTTCGCCAAAGAAATTGGCTACAGGCTGTTTGTACAACTCCGCAAGTTGGGCCAGTTCCAGGGTTGAAACGGCACGGTTGCCCGCCTCAAGTTGCGTGACCGCCGTTCGCGGTATGCCGATGGAATCAGCCGCAACTTGTTGACTCAATCCGCAGTTTTCCCTTGCTTCGCGCAGCCTCCTTCCGAGGGTGTTTGGGTTGAAGGACATGGCTTTTGCTCTCCTGGGCTTGGGCCTTGGGTTGCGATGACTTCGCTCCCTGAATTTGTTCTTTGATCCTATTATTGGCACGAAAGATCAAAAAAGGCAAAATAATACTTGTTTGTTCGATAATCATACTATAAAATAAGCTTTCGAGAATGATCGCAAATTAAAAATTTATATATGTTTCAAATAGATGAGGTGATTCTATGGCAAAGAAAAGCAACAGCGAAGTGACCAGTAAGAAAGCAGCTTCCGCAGCGGGTAGAGTTTTGAGCAATCCGAAGGCGAGCAAGGATGCGAAGAGCGCAGCCGGATCGGCCCTGACGCAGCGGCCCAGTCGCGGCAAGAAGTGAGGTGATGTTTAACGCATGAGCACTTCAGGTTTAGCTAAAGAGGGGATGGATGCTCGCATTTACTTTACAGACTTCTTTGAAGTTGCTCCCAAAGTCCTCGAAGATTATGGAGCATTCAATATCTCGCTTATCAATGATTTACCTCTATTTATTGACCCATTTCTCTTATTTGACAGTCATCAAACTGAATATAACGCGCTCCATGATCAGATTATTAAGTATGTTAAATTTTTACGTGACGTATCGAGAGACACGGCGATCAATAAAGGGTTAATTAACTCCTGGTTTCGCTTTCCAGAAGTAAGGCAAAACTGGCTTGGTTTTAGTCGCACTGGTAACAAAGGTAGCGGTCTTGGCGGTGATTTCGCATCTGCTCTTTGCAAAACTTGCATCATGTCTTTATGGACTTTGGTGCTGAGACGATCACTCGTGGTAGCCATCTGGAAAAGTTGTGTTTGCTTGGAGACGGTGTTGGTCGCGATCATTTAAGCGACTTCACCACTAATCTCATTAAGGGCTATCTTCTTAATTACACTCAAACATTTGCTCGTGAGCATATCAATTCCTCTCTGCTACGAGTCGTTCCATAGATAAAGTTAGTTTTGACTACACAACGAAAAGGTGGAGGGAGCGCAATACGAGCTTCCAGCTTTGGTCCGATTTCGTGCTTTAACACCTAAAGACATCCTAACGAAAGATGAGGCTTGGATTAATCGCAGTGATTCATTGGACCAATTCCAAACACTCCTATAATGCTGTGCCGAATGATCAGTTACGGGCGCAGGTTAATCACTATTTTCTTCAACGCCTTTCCGAAGATGCGAAAGATAAGGAAATCCGCGAGGCAGCAGCAGCTACGGTAGAGCAATTTCCCCAACTGATAGATTACTATATTAAAGACAAAGAGGACCACGGGGACGAGGCCCATGAAATTAGCGGATTGAAAGTCCGAGAAACTGAGTTTCAGTTCATCGAACAAATTAAATCACTTGTTGGCAACCATCTTGCCGGTACTGAATTTTAAAGATTAGGCGATAGCTTTGAGGAAGCTCTTCGTCGTGTACATTTTCTTAAAGATGTGATTGAGAAACAAGATGGTTACCGAATATTCTACATGGGAGGTAAGCCCATACAGCGTGAATCTGACCTGCAAATTATGTATCGTCTAACATGGTTTGCCACTCCATTTGATGTCAACCGTGAGGTCAATAATGGGCGTGGCCCAGTGGATTGCAAAGTGTCCAAAGGCAGTATGGATAAACTTTAGTGGAGTTCGCTAGCATCGAATTCAAAGTTGAAGCAAAATTTACAACATCAAGTTAGCATTTATGAAGCAGCGAATGACACAAAAATCGATTAAAGCAATACTTCATTTTACTGACAATGATCTTAAAAGATTACTGAAAGTCCTAAATGATTTAGGGCTTAATGGGCGGCGGGATGTGGTATTAATCGACGCATGTAGAGACAACAAACCATCTGCTTCTAATGCTAAATTTCTATCAATTTTAGTCAAAGCATCCATTTAGAAGGAGTTCTGATTTGCGCAAAACCCTAGCTGTATTCAATAGCAATGGTATCAATAGATATGGGATGGTTTTCACAATCGAAGCTCTTGCTTCTGCGCTCGAACAGAGCTGGGAGATAGGCGTGCCCTCTTTTTATAAGCTGCGACTGTCATCGTCCAATTGCTTGGTCAAAGGGTTGTCCTCTCCATCTTGAGTCTGGAATGGTGCGGCTAGCGGGAATTGTCTTCTTCCCAGATAGTGAAGAAGATAGAGTTGATATCAAAGGCCACCAAACACGCTCTGGGTCAACGGATCTCAGAATATTTTTCCAAATACCAAAGCTTAGAGAGAAAGATACCCGAAATCTTTTAGCGACTGCACAGCCTCATGTGGCTAGTTGTGCAGCGCTGATAGGGGACAACTTGGCGGCAAAATGCTTTCCAGATATTTTCTCTAGGCGAGATAAGGACGGGCTTATTGCGCTGTCAGAACTCAACCCAATTGCCCCAGGCGTCTTTGAACACGATGGACTGCTTGTATTTGCACATCATTTTCGTCGATCACTTTCCAGGCTGAACTCGTTGAATGAGTCGTTTTCTTAAAGTTCTTCAAGAGCTTAGTAGAAATCAGAAAATTCACGCTAAAATATCGCTCGATCCCGACATGGTGGGCTTGCCAAGTCATCTATCGACTATTGAACTCGAATATTGGTGGGGTCCAAAATTTGATGACAACTTATCAAAAATTCTCCAGGCGTTACAACTCTATAAAGCTAACGAACAAGAGCGCCTTTTTGCTTACAGAGCTCGCGAACTGAGATTTGGTGGCACCTTCAGAATCGAGGAAGACGCTTGAATGCGAAGAACTACGAGACATTCCGAGCTTTGGTAGGGATGGACAAGTTTGGTTGTCGCTATGTACACAGCATAATAGACCCATCGACTTCCGAACCCTTTCACTTGGATGGTGCGATCAGGCTATACGACGGAAGTATCGATGATAGAGCGGCTTGATAAAGATATTTCTAGATCGGGTCGGAATACAGATTACTCGAAGCTCTGGCGACTTGATGGTGCTTTAGACATAGAGTCATGGAAGAAGGCAATAACTCACTACTATAGAGACAACCCTCTCGTTGGAGATTACCTAGGAGGCGGGGAGGTGCAGAGTTATTACCACAAATCATCGAAACTCGTAGCAACTCGTATCATTCGCTCCAATATATTCCTTGCGAAATCAAAGAAGGAAGTGGCGTAAGAGTATCTGTTTCTTATCAGCCAGCGGCCAACTTTACTGAGCAGTCTTGCTATGTGATAAGCTTTGACTCTTTCTTGAGAGATACGACTCGAATCCAGTATATAGAATCAGACATGATTGAACTTTGCAAGTTCGTAGCAAGGAGGGGCGGCATGATAACGCTACCGCCTAATATAGCGCTAGTGGCGTTTGAAGACATGGTGAATAATTTCCGCTTTGCAGCACACAGGTCAGTTCGCAGTCCAATCTGCACAAAAGACATGCGGCCATCAAGGAGTTATGCGATATATGGGCGAAACGGCTGGATAATAGGATTGTAACGTATAACATAGGCATACAATATGAGCACAAAAACGTTTGTTTTTCGATTGCGGGCCATGTTAATGATTTGTCCTCATGGCATGCGAGTACGGCTAGCGAATTACCTGAAAGTGAAGAAGGATTCGGTATATGGTGTGATAGAGCAAATAAGTTCCTCTCTAGTAAATACCCGACTTCGCTGGACATTCCGCCTATCGGCAACTTACTGAAACAATCCGGATTGCTCGTTATGCAGCGGAAATTTCTCGATCCCAATACATACAAGCTCAGATATGACGATAAGTTGCAGGCATTAGTATGCGATTTTTGCATTAGCAAAGACCAAGCTGAACCTATTGCAGCCTTTAGAGATGGTCATTTAAAACTTGCCAATGCTTACTTGGTACAATATCTTCGTGTTCAAGATGCAAAAGTCTTTATGCATTATGTCGATGCTCCAAATACCTGGGAAGAAGAAGTCCAAGAGATAATGCAGAAGATAGATTTATTAGGACCCTTCTGGACGACACGTCCAGCTTAACGCTTGAACTAGATTTAGGTAATGGTTTGCGCAGGTTTAGAATTATCAGAACTCTCCTGAGGGCGGGTGCCGGCTGTCAGGCTTGCATGGGTAGTTCGCGGACCACAGCCGCTACGTACCCACCGCACACTAACCCCGCGCCTGGAGACCGACAGCAGCGATTCAAGTGTTGCAGAGGAGAGTTCCGGCTTGATGAAGTGTGATCATCACGGACCGGGTTTTCCACCAAAGGTGGCGTTACCATCAAGCTGGAAAGGCGTTGTCATCCGACAAACAGTATAGTCAGTAAACCCGCCATGCGGGTTTCAGTAATCCACCCGAAATGTCGGACTGTCTTCCGGCCGATTCTTCCGCTTATCGTAGAGGCGCGTGGTGGAGACATTGGCGTGCCCCAACCACTCCTGGACTTTGGCAATATCGGCGTTGTGCTCCAGGCATTCGTGGCCGCTGTCGCCCGCAACGAATGCACGCAGAAGCCGTGAACATCGGCGTTGATGCCGACCTGCTGGCCGTAGCGCCGGACTACTTCCTGATAGACCGAGGCCGGGTTGAGCGGCTTGTTCAGCGTTCCGGTCGAGTTGTTTTTTACCGGACGAAACAGCGGCCCCTGAAGGTCATCACCATGCCCGGCTACTTCCAGATACTCTTTGACGAGCCGCGCCGCTTTTGCCGCCACCGGCACGAAGCGGATCTTCTCGCCCTTGCCCTCAATCCGCAGATGGAGAACGCCTTCCCGCTGCTGGAGATCGCGCACCCGCAGCCTGCACAGTTCTTCCCGGCGCAGGCCATGATAGAGCAGCGTGGCCAGGATCGCCCGATCCCGCTGGCCCTTCAACGTATTGGCTGGAGGCGCATCCAGTAAGGCCCGTGCTTGGGCATCGCCCAGGGCCGGCGTCAGGCCCTCGTTGTTATTGGCCCCGGGACGCTTCACGCCGTCTACCGGATTGTGCGTGATCGCGTTCTGTTCGCAGAGATAATCAAACAGCGAGGAGAGCGCGGCGAGCTTGCGCCGGATGGTGGACGGCGCGAGTTCGCGCCGCTCCAAATCCTTGCGCCAAGCGATGAAGTGCGCACGAGTGACGATCCGAAACTCTTCCGGGCAAGCGATCCCGACGAAGGCGGTAAAGTCCGCCACGTCTTGGCGGTAGGCCCGGCGCGTTTTGGCGTTCGCGATGTTCGCGAACCATTCCAGTTCGGGCGGCACATCAGCGAGGCCCTGGAATTCCGCAGCGGTCAGGGCACGGACGGAGAGAGTTTCAGGTCCAGGGGTCACAGAACCCGGCAATGCGGCGGGTTCTATTCGGCCCGGCAGCGCCAAGGGCAATTCGCCCTGATGAGTAACGGGAATGGTCTTGGATTGGCGGGGTGTTTTGCTCATGGAATCACCCTACCCTTGGTTTTGTTTTTACGCAACATAAAATAGATTATCATGGGTAAACGGAGGGAAGGGGAGGAACTGTCATTAATTTATGACACTAAACTAAAAGCATCATTGGCTTAGCATTGCGCACCATCTTCAATTATGATGGAACAAGCTACGTACTTACCCATCATATGCCATAATTATAATATGGTTTTTGTCTTTGTTTGTCAGACGAAACAATGGGATTCCAAACTTGCTCGTTATGAATATAGAAGCTTTAGACTGGAGCGTTGTTATTGCTGGCTATTGGAATCAGGCTATCCTTACTCCTGCCGGTATAGCATACCGTCTTTTTAAGAAACCGAAAGATACTCCTGTGCAAGTAGAAATTCCACTTGATGGGATAGCTCCTTACCGAGTGAGAGATGGTTCAATTATAATTATGGCGCAGCCAAAAAGACTACATATAATTGCTGAGCCGCCTTGCTATGAAAACTTGAAAGAGCTTGCAAATAGCATCAGTAGCATTAACGGAGCTACCGGAAACTCCGATACAAGTGGCAGGTTTTAATATCATCTATCAAATAGAAGATATGCCAGAAATAATCTTAAAATATATTGCATCAGAAATAGACGAAGCCATATCCGATAGGAAATATCAGATCTCGACTGAGTTTTAAAGCGTTCTATAAACCCGCTTCAAGGAAATTAAATTTAGAAATTAAGATGTGATGAAAAAAGTCTGGGTGTAGTTTCGCTAAACTTCGAGAGGGAGTCAAATAACATTAAAGATCTAATTGAATGGGTCAATACGCCAATTGAAACCATAAAAAACACTACCCTGGACATATTTGAAAAAGTTTTAATGCTCCCTACGCAGGAGGCTCTCCATGAAAAGTCTAACTGAACACTTAGATAACAAATCGCTGCAATATACGCGCTGAAGTATCACCTCCAAGTAAAGTTGAGATTAATACAAAGTCTCAACGCGTTACCAGCAGGAAGGATGGTTGTAACTACGAGAACAAGTGGATTCATCGAACTTCGATATGCACCTAAGCAGCCTAAATAATACCAATGTTTGATTATTGGAATGATACATCTACAAGAAGATAGTGGCCCAGTCCATTGGACGTACGAGAAATTCACTTCGATTCGGATTTGCAGCAGGGTGATATTATAGAATCTACGGATAGTATTCGCGCCTTATGTGAACGAGTACATCCATATTTCTGTGATCCGAAATTTTTGGGATTTATGGTTATCACCCAATCCTGCGATTTGGTTAGACGCAAGAAAAATAACTGTAACGCACATTATATTAATTTCGCAGTAATACGATCTCGAAGAAATACTACCAACACTACTCGATTCTGTATGCACATCAACAGCCTCCCTTGCGTGTACTCAAATGAATCTAAAGACGAAGCAACCAAATTACTCTCAAGAGTTTTTAATCAAAACGAACAATCTCTAGGACTCTTCTACCTTCACCCAGACGAGCAGGCTGGAGTTGCAGTGCCATCAGTAGTTCTATTACGAGTAAGCGTTTCATTTCGGGCAGAACATTATGAAACCATTGCAAATGCTGGACGCGGCAGATTGAAACCAGAATTCAAAAGCAAACTAGGATGGCTTACAGGCAATCTTTTCTCTCGCGTAGGCACTACAGATTGGCATGAATCTTCGGAGCGGAAAAAGGAGCATGATAAGTTAATCGGAATAATTTATGGGTTCTTGACGAGAGTCAAAATCAGAGAAATCTCCTGTATGGGGTTAAAAAAACATGGGTAGATACTGCGAAAACGCTGGAGAGGTTATTGATCAACTTAAGAAAGATGAAATCATTTCTACTATTGCTAAATATGCACCTCCAAATCCAAAAGAAGACATAGTTAAAGCTGTAAAAGATAAACATAAAGAAAGTACTCCCAGATATAGATGATGAGACTATTACAAAGCTTGAGAATCGATTATTAAATGACGGCAAAATAAGCGCTGCTCTAAAACGAGCTAGACTTAATATTGGTTAGCTCACATCCTCACCCAACCCCAACTCTCTCAGAGCGCTCTTGATATCTTCAATCTTTGCCGAAGCGCTTCCTCTCCGCAGGCGCTTCCAAGCTGACATGCAGCATCAACCCCGGTGAATTCGCGAGCTTGGTAATGACCTTGGTATAGAAGTTCATCCATTTCGAGACGGGATCGTCCCCACCTCCATTGATTTTCTTTTCGGCATAGCCGGCGTGGGATGCTCTTCCCTCTTGTTTTGTTCACCACCACCAGAAGTCGTATGGGCAGCGGTCACCGGTTGCTTGACCCGCACCTTGGTTTCCGCTTGCAGGCCATCCACTTCCACAGTCACCAGGTAGAGGCGGGCGTGTCGCTGGACTTGAAACTGCCATCGTTCCCCATTGTGCAATCAGGAGCCGACCAGGTTGCATTTTCCACCGGCAGCCTTGCCCGTATTGGTCAAGGCCGCTCACCTTGAAGGTGACGTGTTCACGAAGGCCAATGTCGATGCTACTAGGCTGAAGGATCAGTTTCTCCGCGCGGCGGTTCCAGGAGCCGTTCGGCGTCTTGGGCGCGGAGGATAAAGAGATCATCGCTGATTTCCACTTCCTGTTCGAGCAGGCTTTCCCGAAGCGATCCAGTTGCAGTTTGCCCGCAGCATCCCGGCTGGCGTAGCCAAAGAGTTTAGAGGTCACGCCATCGGCGATGGTGCGCTTGATGGAATCCGGCATCCAGCAAGCGGGTAAGGCCGAGAGGCAAAGAAGGCATCCCGCACCGCTTTGGTAGACCACCTGTCAGTGCAGGCGGCCAGAGCCGAATGAGTTTGTTAGGACCGACCGAGGCGGTAATTTCGTCATCCTTGACCAGGGTGTTGATGACCAGATCGCAGAGCGACGGGGCCATGCTCGAGGTGATTTGACCGAGGTCGAGACTCTTCACCGTGTTGTCTTTGCCGAGCAGGAACACATGGCGGTAGGCTCGCCAGATGGATTCCTTGAGATCGGCCTTGGCGCGACCCAGGCTTTGGCTGAGCGAGCGGCGTTGCGCTCTTCCAGTTGCCGAGCGGTATCTTCATCCGCTTCAATGTCTTCCCAGGCCAGCATATTCCGGGCGGCTTCGATGATGCTGCTTGCATAATCGGGAGCGACAAAGAGCAGCCCGGACTTATAGGTCCGGCCCGCTGTGCCACACTCCCGCAGGATACTTTCAATCAGGGCTTTGGTTGTCGATTCTTGGGCTTGATGCTCCAAGCCCAGCACGACCAGCGCCAATTGCGGGCGGTCGGGAACATCGTTCGACTTGGCCGGGAAGCAACGCCGATCCACTGCTTTACTCCACAGCTTGAACAGATCGAGCGTGGTTTGCTGAATTCGCGCTTCAATCTCCTGATCCTTCACCGCGCCCCGGCGCGTGACCAGCATTTGATTGAGGTTGGGGCGCAGGCCAAACCGATAGCGGTTGCGATCCCAGTTCAGGTAAAAGCAGTTCGCGGTGAGTCCTTCCAATACGGTTTCCACGTCGGCCAGGTTGGTTTCGGGATTACCGATAGCGGCGCGGATTTCTGGAACCGAGGCTTCCATGCGGGTTTGACTTTGCTCCGCCGTTACTCTCGAAGAAGATCGCGTGGCGACCCGCTGATGGAGGCGCGTTTTGATCGCGTCTATCGCTTCCCGGTCCAGGCGGACGGCGTGAGCGTCTTTCTTCCCGACAATATCCGTAGTGACGGGGATGGAGAGTTGATCGGAACCCAGTTGCTCAAACAGGGCGTCGCGGAAAGTTTGATTCACAAGGGGAGCGGAAACCCAGGGTGATCAGCGGTTCCCGTGAATTTTTCTGGTGTTCTTATGGTAGGCCCGCGCGACCCAGAGAGCCAGCAGGCGCAAAATCCCGCGCGTGCGTTGAAAGCGCGGCAGACTTTGCCATTTGCGCTGAAACACGGAAATCAGCGACGGGTGAAACGGGTAGCAGGCGAGGAACAGTTCTTCCGGTGATTCCCCGCCCAGATTGGCGAGTTCGGTTTGGTGATCGTGCGCCCAGGCCCCGTATTCCGCAGCCGCTTGTTTGCCGTCTTGAGGCAAGCCATACCAATCAAACAGGCGGCGGCGGATGATCCCGGTGACTTCGGTTCCCGAAGACATGCTAATGGCTTTGCCCACCCGATCCAGCAGCTTCTTATAGGAATCGTAGTCGCGTTGATCTTCGGGATTCATTTCCAACTCGGAGGCCGGAATGGAGACGCAAAGGACCAGGTTATCGCGGGCGCGGGCTTCTTCGGAGAGGTTATGAAGGAAATCGTAGAGTTGGGAGGCCAGCCCCGTGCGGCGCGCGAGAGAGACGTAGTTCAGCATCATCCATGAGGATGACCGCAGGGCCACTAGGCAACATGCGCCGCAAGGTGTCTCCCGCTGGAGCAATGCCCTGTTCATCATGTTGGGCGACCGCTGCAAAGGTTTGTTCGCAGCCCAATTGCCAGGCGATCTCCCCCCAGGGGGTTTTCCGGCGCGGTTCCCCTTCCCCACCCCGCCCATCAACAACGTCAAACTCTGTTCCGACAAAAACCGCCACCGCCGCTTGCGGGATTTCCTTCACTTGAGCACGGGTGAGGATGCTCTCGACGCCTTTCCAGTTCCGCGCCCCGTGACCGCTTTTGGCGAGGTGATAGAGCGCGGTCAGCGAGTGGGTTTTCCCCCCGCCGAACTGCGTCGCCATGTTGAACACCGCCGAGGTTTCCACCCTTGATTCCTGAAAGGCGACGAACCACTTGCGAGGAGAGATTTGAGCAAGCTTGAGTCAGGTAGGTTCGCTCAAAGAATCGTGCGGGATCAAGGTAGTCCGGGTGAGCGCGTTGTTCGCGGATATGATCGAGGTGAACGGCGAATTCAGACGCATCCAGCGGGCGGTTATCGCGCAGGTCTTCACGCGGAACGACGACTTGATACCAGGGCTTCAGGTGTGCTCATTCTTGTTCTCTCCTTAAAAACCGAGTCCTTTACGTGCGAGTACGCCATCCACTCCAGCGTTTTTCATCGCTTCCCCCGGATAGAGCGCCGTGAGCGATTGGGCGAGCTTCCAGAAGCGGGCATCGTTGCCAATCCCTTCTTCCACCAGGAAGCGTTTCATCGCTTCCCGCGCCCCGCAGCAACAATACCATCGCTTGATGAAGGCGATCCAAAACCGTGATTCCCGGCTTGGGGCCTTGCACGTCGCCCCATTCAGTTTGTGCGGCGGATTCGGCGGTTTGGAGTTCAGCAAAAAGTGATTGCTGGACGGGTACTTCTTCTTTCGGGGAGCTTTACCCGTGGCCGTGGTTTCCGCATCCTTGCCGAACAGATACTTCACCCGTTCCGCTACCGAGAGCAGTTTGGCGGTATCGCCTTTGACTTCCACGACCGAAGGTGACTTTTCCAGATGCACCCCAAGACCTTGGGCGATCTTGTGAGCGGCATCAAATTCCAGGGTAAAGCCACTCACCTTAGCCGCCTTGCCAGAATCTTCATCGGAATCTTCTTCGGATTCTTCCGAATCATCGGCACTCGCATTGCTACTTGCACCCAGCGTCCAGAGCCACATGGCGGTTAGCCGGGCGTCCGGGTTTCCAGGCCCGCCGTATCCGGGTCTTTGAAAATCATCGAGAGGGCTTCTTGGGAGACGGCAGCCCAGACGTGTTCAAGGTATTCACCGAGAGTCACAGCTTCCCCGCTGGATTTTTCTACCCGGCTATAGCGACTGAAAACTTCCAGGGCAGGACCGAGACAGGCAAAGATCGCGTCAGCACCGACAACGCCCTCTTCGGCGAGACGTGGCATCCATTCATGGATACGCTTGGGAAGTGCAGCAAGAACATCACGCCAGTCCCCGATAAGTTCTTTGAGAGAACCATCGGGATTTTCACGTGGACGGTAGACAAGATGAACAGAGGAAGCAAGGACAGCAGAATCTTGAGCACGAAGGCGGCTAGCCATTTCCGTGTCTATAGGCCACGAAGCAGATACTATCCAACCTGACTCAATCAAAGCTGTAAGCATCGCCTCCCAACCCGACGTGGATTTATTAGCAAATACAACCACACCTATTCCATTCGATTTTGTGTAACGGCGTCCTTCTGAGGTTGCAATACTCATCATTCGCTCGAAAAATTTTCGGTCTTTATGACGATACATTGCTGCTCTATGAGCAAGAGTTACACATTCATCAGTCTTTGGAGAAAGTGGTTCATTTAAAAGATCAGGATGAACAACAATAAGCATGCGGCGAAGCCAAACATAAAAAAAGTCTGACAAATCAGCATATGGAATAGCATCGTAATAGGGAGGATCTGTTATAAACGCATCCACAATATCATCTGGTAGTGGGTGATTTGTCGCTGAAGACTGTTGAACTGTACCAGTTTTTGAAAGGACACCACTAAGGCTTTCTAGTACAACGCAAAAAGCATCTACATATTGTCCAAAATCTCCAGTGCTACCACTAAATGGATAGGCTTCTGCAAAAAAAAAAATCCCACACCATTGGAATAGCTTGCCTACCAAACATATCTACCAAAGTTTCACCAGTCGGCTTCCAGCGGCAGCATGATGAATTATATTGTGCTACCTTGCCAATTGCTAAAGCAAGACATGTCGCTACTGCCCCAGAAAACTCCGGATCAATTTGCGCTAATTTTTCTTGTTCCTCTTTTACAAGATTAGTTAATGTTGTCATTAACAGTGCTTGACGTGGACTAAAAAGATCACCCCAAACACGCATCCCATATAGAACTACATTAAAAAATCCCCTGAGATGATTTAATTCTTCTTTTGGAATAGATCGAACACCATTTTCTATCTTATCTTTTCAATTAAATACTCCGTTTTTGCTTATTAAATTGCTTAATCTCATCTTCGTTCGGAGAACGATAAAATTTACCACTCTCTCCTTTTTTATTAACCACTACAGCAATAAGCTTAGCATCAGCACCCCCCCCTGTTTTGCTGACAATTGATTTCTAATACGTTCAACAGGTGTTGTGTAACCACAAACTGGGCAAGTAGCAGATCCCTTTTTAGATGTTCCTAGCCCAACTATATCACCTGATTTTAAATTCCGTACTTCTACATCAACTTCTCTTGTCTCTATGTTCTTATTAAGAAAATAAGCAACAGGTTTTTCATTTTTTTGGCGAAGCCAAAGAGACTTTAATAATGGAATACTATAACCGCAAGTTGGTCCCTCACATATAACGGTTCGCGCCCAAAAATACGAGTCGCT
>JADJVA010000018.1 GCA_016716765.1 Bdellovibrionales bacterium
GCCATTATCCGCTGCAATAGCGATCATCTGTTTCAGCAAGCCGACGGCAGAATCCTCAGCGTGCGCGACCGCGAACGCTAAACCCAGCATGACGGTCAGCAGGAGACCGAACAATGATTGAAGCCGGAAGGAAAATACAGCCAGCGAAAGCAGACGGGGATGCATCGCAGAAATCTCCAAAATAGGGTATTTTTTATAAACGGTGGTGTTCCAGACTTAGATGAATGTCATTAACTCGCCGAGCGATAGACCGTTAGCGGACAACATTACGGGTAACGAATCAAAATATCCAGCTAAATCGTATCGGATTTAAAAACCGTATCAATATTTAACAAAAGCTGCCCACAGCGGGTTTTCCGTTGTGGGTCGGATTGATGGAAGAGTCAGATTATTCTTTCACGAAGATATGTTACGACCGAGGGCCAATCGGGATAGCGGGCTGACCCAAAATTAATAGTTCATTCGAAATTTATCAACCCATTTTTTTCGGTCATCTTTCAAGTCACCTAAGTTCAGGTTGTTGTGATGTGAAAGTATGAGGCGTTTGTAGGCCGCTTGACCCATATGCCGTTTTACCCAAAAGCAACTTATCTGACCAAGCCGAAGGGTTCTCCACGGCGACGTAGACAGAATGTAGGTATCGAACTTCTTGGCAAGCTCAAAGAAGGATTCAATGGCGCAAGGCATCGGAGCCATGAGGGCAAAGATGCCAGGAACCCCATCAAGCCGATTCTCGTACTCACGCGCCACTGTGGCCGATAATTGTTGTATCCCTGACGGGAAGTCAACGAGCACGTTGTCCATATCAACGTAGAGAATTTTTCATTGGATGAAGCTCAGGTTCTGTAGGCTGTTTGCTACAACCCATTAATTTTCACCAAGTGCTAAAAACTAATTCATTAATTTCATTTAGCATCGCTTTGAAATACCCACAGTGCCCGGAAGATAAAATTTCGAGAGAAACTGGGCCCGGTCCTCCCAGCGCTCGTGCGTCGAGATCACCCAGAGCCGCATAACTCTAATCGTGCAGCTCTGAGAACTCGAATTTCAACTATACGTCATGACGCAACCCGTCGCAACCGCCTCCCTAAACTCAATCACTACCGGCTGGAAGCCGGTAGGTTGAAATCTAGGCTGGAAGCCGCGAATCACTCTAAAGAGTGTGCCTCACTCCAACGTGATGTTGGTTTCATTATCCGATTTATGCGCATCGGCATGGTCATTGATATAGGCATTGATCATCTCATCAGTGACGTTCCCACTCGTGGTACTGAAAAATCCCCTGCCCCAAAAATGTCTACCCCAATACCGTTTGCCAATCTCTGGAAATTCCTGCTGAATCTTCCGCGAACTACGCCCTTTGGCCACTTTCACAAAGTCACTGACCGAGACATGGGGTGGAATCTCCGCAAAATAGGGACGTGATCCGACGACAGAACCCCATTGACAATGCGAACGCCCATGTCTTCCGCCACCTGCGCGATAATTGTGCGCACCCGCAGCCGCAAGTCGCTTGCAAGACCCGGTATCGATATTTCGTAATCCATATTAGGTGATAATGGTGGTGAAAAACGGTGTGGTTGTTTTTGTTGTACTCGGTCATGATGGTCTACTATTCGAACAGGCTGGCATTTTAACGTCCACAAGGACTGAAGTCTTTCTCGCCTGAAGGCGAGGGTTTTTACCAAAAAGGTGACTATAAAAATGAGCGCGAAGTTATCTGCGTCTGCCCGAACCGTTCTCTTCCCAGGAGCCTGCCATGCCGCGTAAAACGAATCTCGACCCGAAACTCAAGGAAATGCTGGCGAATATTCACCTGAGTGACGGTGATAACGAACTGATCGACGAGCCGGTCGACGAAGGCGCCGCGCACCGTCTGCGCACCCTGTATGAACGTCTGACCAACCACCGGGAAAAGGCCTTGCGCCCGGGTCAGTTGGCGATGTGGAAACCGGGACTGAAAAACCGGCGCTTCCCCGCTTACGGTCAGCCGGTGATCGTGGTGGAGCGGCTCGATCTGCCGATTCTCGACCACGAGGAGGAGGCGGGATTCACCTATTATCGAGAGCCGCTGGATGTGCTGCTGGGGGTTCTGCACCAGGACGGCGATTTTCTCATTTTCCATTTCGATAGCCGCCGCTTTCAGCCGTATGAAGGCCCAGTGGGAGCGAAGCTGCAATTTGACGACATATAAGCAATATCGAATAGTCTGAGCGCCAACTGGGCGTGACCTGCTCCGCGGTCAAGACCCGACAGCAGGCAAAAACACGCGACCTACATGATTCTTCCGTCCGCAAAGGGAGTACGGAAGTGGACTGTGTCCGCAACCCCTTTATGCTGACTTTCGGACATCGAAATTTGGCTGGTCCGAAACCGTAGGTTTCTGGACCCTTCAAGGGGGGATCACGACAAGTCCTCATCATGCGTTAAGTCGTTGACGGATTAGGAATTGAGGTATCCGTTGTTAGGGATACTGAGTGAGCCAGAGCGTCCACTGCGTTCTAGACAAATGAGCGACTGCTTATATGTCGTCAAATTGCAGCTTCGCTCCCACTGGGCCATGAAGACAGCGGGGCGGTAAGTCGGTAACATCATGCCGGGCGTCTGCGATAGACGCCCAATTTTGGTCATCCCGCTTTAACGGAGAACTTCATGAAAAAAGATGAAAAAGGCGAAAAAGGTATTGACAGGATTTATCGCCGTTTGAATATGTTGATGATGCTTAGCCGCAAGAATCAGGAACTCACAACCCTGGAAATCGCTAAAAATTGCGGAAGGAGGGTGACAATATTACTGATAGATCGTGCAACGTGCTCTGATACAACTGGAGCAAGCTGGGCTTCTGGAAATGGTCAGCGCGGATAAAGAAGAAAAAGAGGATCACGATTATGACTACGACGTTGAAGATATGGCCTCACCCAGGATTAAGAAATGGCGCTGGCCGATGGGTTTGGATTCCAGGATCAAGATTTTCCCAAAAGTTTTCCGTGGGCGAGATCATTGCTTTCCGATTGATGGAGTTAATGCTAAAACCATTGCTGCCCAAAGAATCTTATGATGCATTAGAGCCTTATCTGAAGGCTGCTCGTAGTCAATGTAAAATCATGCCCCAATGGGATACGACGAACTTGGGGAAAAGAAAGTTCAGGTTGTTCCACCGACGCAGCCCTTGTTGCCACCGGAAACGCCCCCACACTTTCCGCAGAGATGACCCGCGAGCAATGGCAACAAAATCAGGAGGCGATTCGCGATGCTCTCTTGAAAGGATTATTCAGAACTCAGCAGTGCGAAATTGAGTACCAGCAGCTTTGGCGTGATGAACCGGTGCATTGGAAAATTCATCCTCCCGTTTATTTACAACGCGGTCCCGCGTTTTATCTGCTCTGCATGATCAACGATTTTACCGACGTGCGCCAACTGGCGTTGCATCGGATGCTCTCGGCAAAAGTGTTAGACGATGAGGCCAGAAAACCGGCAGAGTTCAATATCGATCGGGAAGTGGAGCGGGCTCAGGGGATGGGCGGCAGCGGCGAGCCGATTTGTTTAGCCCTCCGGTTCTATAGATCTGCCGGGGTGCATCTGACGGAAACGCGATTGTCTGCCGATCAAATTGTGGTTGATGAAGACGACTACCATTTCCGGCTGACCGCAACGGTCAACGATACTGCACAATTGCGCTGGTGGCTATTGTCATTTGGTTCCAAGGTGGAAGTGTTGGAACCCGAAGGTTTACGGGAGGAAATGAAACAGAATGCGTTCTGGATGAATCGGAAGTATTCCAAACCCTATGCGCCAGCCGCATCGCCGAATTCAACGCCGCTGTCTCCTGAAGCATCAGCAACTACACCGGAACCCCCTACCGATACAACATCGGCAACAGAAGACTAATCGGAAGTTTCATTGACTGGAAGAATGCGAAAATGCCTATGCTGATTAACCACATTGATAAAATCGCCCGCGATAAACAGCGGGATGTGTTGTTTCTGATCTTCTATGAAGATCAAAATCAAACAGTGGATTCTGAAGAAGATATTGCCCGCCTCATGAAACGGTATGATTATGAATCGAATGAAACCCGAAAAATGGTGCTGACCTGGTTTGAGAATAACGGGATTGCCACCTATCCTTGTGCGCCATTTGCCAGTGGCAGTTTGATGGGGGGTTACGATGGGCGACTTTATATCGATGTCCCGTTTGACAAAGCCCATCCTGATTACCAGAAAGTCGAAAATTTTCTGGAAAATGAGGATGGCACTGGCAAAATTCCGGGGGTAAGGTTTTGTTATTTGCCTTTGGAAGAAGGGATGAAAAACGCGCATCATGATGAACCGGGCTATTGGGAAAACTTGAACTACTAGCCATCGCGGTGCATGTTCAGCGGGCCGAAGTCGTCGAGCAGCGTTTTGAGATCGGCGTAGGCGGATTCGTGGGCAGCAGAATAACGGCCCCCCGATTTTCCTGATCGCGATTTCATCGGGATAGGTGTATTTCTTGATCTTCACTTTCGTATCGCTGGAACAGACGCTGCACGGTTTTTCCAGCCGTTGATTCTCCAACACCCTGACCCGATTTGCCGCACTTTGATTATGTTCGCGACTGGTGCCGACCATAGCGAAATCTCGCCGTCGAAATATTCGCGCTCGGTTTCGGCTTACCTTTCCTAGTTTTTTAAGAGAATTTAATCTATCCTAAGAAATAAAAAGAGTTCAAGCTTTGGCTGTTTAGAAATCGGGAAGCTCTTCAATTGCTTCGCGGTAATCGCAAAAAAGCTTCCATGTTTTATCGGCAATTTTTCTTGCAAATGGATGTTCTTCGTTTCTATTATCTTCAAAACAAGTAATGATATCTTCTTTGCTAAAAAGCATATATCCTCTTTTACTTTCTTCTTCACGAGGATCTTTAATACACATCCAATCTTCACTCCAGTTTCTATTATCAAGACCATCTTATCATACGCTCTATCAAATCTTTCAGTGGTTTGTAATTCTCTTCAGTTGGTTTAACATCATAACGCCAAGCAATCTCACCAGACCTAATATCATTAGAGAAAATATGCCGAGCAATCAGGTAGTAGTTTTGATGGCCACGACATGAAATTTTAATTCCATAGATATCACATTTGCTGCGTACCAATTATTTATAGCCGATTCTTCTAAATATTTTTAAGAAAACTTAACACGTTAACACAGAATTTTTCCCCGATTTTTTGTCTTGCTAAAGCCATTTGTTGCTCTATTTCAAGTGCTAATTTTAAATTTTCTGGCTTAGTAAGAAGAGCAATCAAATCGTTATCGGGGCGTAGTCATGGCTATTTCTCCAAGGGTGATTAAACGGCAAGCAGTAATATATTGTTCAATCACTGCACGAACGGAATAGGGAATGATCGTATCGGTTAAAGGTGAAAAATTTCCGCTAGATTTTCATAAGATATTCGATAAGGAATAATAGGAGATTCTTTGTTATCGGATTTAGGTTCTCGCACCATCTGGCGTGAGAAACACCAGCTTTTCGTGACGTACCCGTTTCTGTTTTCCATCCATTTTGATAACGAGCCATCTGTCTACACTGTTCTTTAGCATCGATCTTATTCTCGATGACGACCAGAAGACTAGGCGCAGTGATAACAATATCCATCCGCCCAAGTTCTTCTGCTAGACCCTCAGGACGTACTTTGACCTGCGCTAACTGAGATTCATCGTTAATCTTAGATGCTCCGATTTGTTCTAAAAATGCATTGAGGAATTTTGCGCCTTGCTTATGCTGTTCCAAAGGAGAAAGTAAGTAGGCAAGAAAACGCGATTGAATGACTTCTTTTCGTACCACGCCGAGGGCATTAAAAACATTAAAGCGTGCGCGTTAATAACTCATTTCGCTCGGATTCTCTCTAAATGAGGTTTTGCTTCAACAAGCAAACGCTCGATACTTGTTCTCATATTTTCCCGGTGACTGTTCAGCAGTTAGAAGTCTCTTTCAAAAGACGTTCAAACTCAGCAGGTGAATTTTTAGAAGTAGCGTTCATCTTGGATTTTCCTATAAAAATGGACTATTTAAAGCTTAACAGGCGCCTCAAGATTAACAGTTCTGGAATCCATATCAGTGCCTCTAATACAATGACCAAGACTTTATGCCTTTGCCTATCAAATACTTAATTCCCTAATCACATCTGTTTCTGGCAAGCCTAAAGCTCCATTTTCTGGGACTGTATGAATGCTGTGAAATTTAACAGGAATTCCACAGTTAAAACCAATGAAACGTCTATTACTTGACATGAGCTTTCCTGCTAATTCACACAAAACCGGTTCATGGGATACAACAACAATGATTGCTCCTTTAAGGTAAGACAGGCAATCCTCTGGTAATGTTGTTACATCGATACTCAGCCAAGATATCTCGTGCAACTCAGATTGAACGATCTGCTCTTTAATTAGAGTAGCAGTCTCTCTGCATCGGGCAAACAGGGCGAAAAATAGAATCACAATACTCCGATCTTTAAAAACCTTAGCCGCTTTTCTAACTTGCTTAATGCTTCTTTCGTGAGCGAGCCGTTATCCTGATAGTGTCCATGCCGCATTAGCCATATTTCTTGAGTCATTCATCACCTCATCTTGTATGAATTGATCGCTTTGCAGTTTGCCCCTGACCCACCCTCATCATCTCAACAGACCTGCACAGGGTAGTACTCATTACTCAATACCCGTTACGCTTGTGACATTGCCGGGCATTATTTGTCAACCTTGGTATGCCCCTACCCTTTATCAAGGTTTTCAACTTATCCCAGTTGACGGGTTGTGCTCGCCTCTGTCGATCCGACTACCTGCCTGCTGCAAAGCTTATTCGATCAAATCAGTAGCCCAGTTGAATTGCTGAATTTTGGAATCCAATTCACGATACGCCTTCGATAAGACGTCAATTTTTTTATGAATATCCAGAACATTAATAGTGACTACGAACTTCACTTCGGATTGACTGTATCGGCCCTGTTCAATCCTCGCTTTTTCAGCCAAATCCTCATACATTTTTCGCCTTAACGCAAGAACATCTCGTTCCGCCAATGTATCCGAAAGAGTTTTACCTTCAGTAAACAGAAGTGTCGAATTCGTCTTATTGATCTTTTGATCAAATCAGCAAATTCTGTAGCTATCTGTTCCAACGATCTCATCAAATCCTGAGGACTTTCAACCAAATCATCGCCTTCCTGGATTTTAGCAATAGCGAACAGTCTATCTTTCAATAGCCGAAACTGTTTTAAACAGTCGGCTCTTAGAATCAATGCTTCAGCCAGTTTCATAGTAAACATCTCCAATCAGA
>JADJVA010000019.1 GCA_016716765.1 Bdellovibrionales bacterium
ATAGAGAATCGTGCCCTCATTCAGAGGCGGCATGAATTCTGAGCCGAGCTTAAAAACACTGGCAGAGTGGCAAGTAAAAAAGCACAACCGCGCCAGCGACAACCTTCCAGCGCTTTTCCACGGCCCAGTCCACGATTGGTCCATAGTACTTGAAAAGACTTTACCACTGGATGCTCTTCTTCCCGGAATAGGTTTTCCCGACAAGCACAGCATTCCTAATTCGCGAGAGCCATGCCGGTTTTAAAATGTCGAATAGAAAAGTCGTAAAGGCGACTCTTAGCGCCGGATCAAGGGTGATACTCCAAAATCGCTGCGACAATCATGGAAAGGTTTTTTGTATAAGCAAAGGGGCTTAAAGAGCTTTCCTTCTTGGGCTTCCAAAGCAAAAAATCGGAACAAAAGACACGGCAATACGAGGAGAGAGTAGAAGCTCGCGGGACCCACCTCCTTAATGGCCTGAATCACGACTTCTTTGACATCTTCCTTTTCCCGCTCTTCTCCCTTCCTCGATATGTTTGTGGGCATTTTCCACAACCACAATAGCCGCATCCACCATGGCGCCAATTGGCGATAGCGATGCCGCCAAGGCTCAATGTTGGATGAAATCCCACGAGATGCATGGGAATAAAGCTAATGAGTACCGCCAAAGGCAGTGTCATGATGGGAATCATGGCGCTTGGAATGTGCATCAAGAAAATCAAAATCACTAAGCTCACGATAATCATTTCAATAATGAGTTCCGTGAGTTAAGGTACCGACCGCCCTACGAATCAGGTCGGATCTGTCATAGGTAACAACGAGGTCGAGTCCTCGGGAAGGACGCTTTAGTGTCTTCAATTTTCTTTTTAACGGCATCAATGACTTTGTGGTATTTCGCCGTAACGCATAACCACGATTCCACCGACGGCATCACCCTGACCGTCAAGATCGGCAATCCCACGGCGGATATCCGGCCCGACTGTGACCTTAGCTACGTTTTTCACATAAATCGGAGTTCCGGCCCTCGTAAATCGACAACGATATTTCCGATGTCTTGCCGGTTCTTGATATAACCTCGGCCACGAATCATGTACTCGGTGCCGGAAACCTCAAGAAGTCGGGCTCCAACATCATTGTTTCCGGATTTAATCGCCTCGGTAACTTTTGCGAGAGGGATTTTGTAGGCTAGGAGTGCATTCGGATTCACCTTCACTTGATATTGTTTTTGAAAGCCTCCTATGGCGGGAACCTCAGCCACGCCAGGCACCGTTTGCAGAACATAGCGCAAGAACCAATCCTGGTGAGAGCGCAGGTCCGCAAGAGAACGCTTCCCGTCTTATCGACAATTGCGTACTGAAAAATCCAGCCGACTCCAGTAGCGTCAGGGCCGAGTTCGGTGTTTACCTCCTTCGGGAGCTGGGGCGTGATTTTCGACAAATATTCAAGTGTTCGCGATCTAGCCCAATAGGGATCAGTGCCATCTTCGAAGATCACGTAAACATAAGAAAAGCCAAAGTCGGAAAATCCACGGATGTCTTTGACCTTCGGGGCACCGAGCATGGCGCTGATAATCGGATAAGTGACCTGATCCTCGATAATGTCCGGCGACCTGTCCCACTTTGAATAGATAATAACCTGCGTTTCAGAAAGATCGGGAATAGCGTCAACGGGGATTGCTTGCAGGAAAACCACGCGGCGATGGATGCCACCGCCGTGAGCATAAAAACGAAGTATCTGTTTCTAGCGGAGAATTCTATAATTTTCTCAATCAGTTACCCGCCGACTTTCGGCATGCAGTGCTTCATTTGCTCATGCCACTCTTGTCCCTTTGGACACTCGGGGACTTTTGGCTTCTCACTCGCTCCATCACCCTGGTCTTGGGCACCTGCCTGGGAGGAGAGAACACCCTTAGCCGTGACTCTGAGTCCACAAGAAAATTGGCACTCGTACACTTTTCCTCACCAGGCTCTAGACCCGAGCCTATTGCCAATTCGTCACCTGCATAGTGTTTGATAACAACGGTCCGCGGTTCAAAATGGCCGTCGTGTTTACCACAAATGCCCAGGCTTCTTGCCCGAATCAAGCACGGCATCAAAAGGACGACGACTTGCTCTCCAAGAGGGGATAAAATGGTAACATTCACAAATGCTTCCGGACGAAGCAGGGCTTTAGCGTTGGGAACAAGAATACGAACTTTAGCGGTTTCTAGTTGTCGGGTTAATGACTCGATCAACGGAAGCCACTTTTCCAAAGAGTTCTTGACTCAAGCGCACCGCCGGAAATTTTCACCTGCTGACCGGACTCAACGCTTGAGAGATCCATCTCAAAAACTTCCGCATAGATCAAACATTTTCACCCGGCGACGTGATAAGGAGATTTGAACCAGTGGTCGCACCGCCTGAAGAGCGAAGTTTTGCAATCTGCTGATCGGAGAGACCTAAAATTTTCAGGCGAAGTTTAGCGGACTCAACCATTCTGACTGCCGAATGTTTCACATCGGCAATGGGTGCGTCTTTTACTCGCTCCAACTGCCTGATAGCCTCGACATATTCATTTTGTGCCGTATAAAGTTCGGGATCGAACGCCACGCGTCCTGCTGCCTCGACTGACTTAAAGAGTGCTTTCTCTCCACAACACCATATTTCACACCAATCATTTGAATACGATTGTTACTGAGCTGAAACATGGCATGTCCTCGGGAACATGTGCCTGCGACTGATCGGCAGCACTACTACCGAGGGCATCAACCTTGACCAAATCCATTGAGCAAATCGGACATTTTCCAGGACCATCCTTTCTGACCTGTGGGTGCATGGGACAGGTCCACACTTCCTTTGACCTTCGTGCTGGTGGACAATCTCGGACTTATTGTCAGCGCTTTCTTTTTCGTACAAGAAGAAACCCTGCGCCGAGAACAGCCATGAAAATTACAGAAAAAATGAGCTTGAAATTATTTTTCATAGTTTATCCCCATCCACCGGAAGATCGCTTATCGAAGCACCAACGGTTTCTCTAAAGCCGTCAGTGCATCCACAAAACGAGCTAGATTCCTGTAGTAATCAATCCGAACGGAATATAGGGGGCGTTCGGCATCCAAAAAGTTCCTGAAACCCCACGCGTCCGGCACTGTATGCGGCTCGTGACGAATTCAATGCACTCGTGGATTGAGGGATCAATGCCGTTTCATAAATCTTTAAAAGTTTGGCGAGGGTTTCCGCTTTCGTGCCTAAATTTCTCGTATCCGATTCCACCTGGCGCTTTGTTAGCTCCAGGCGTTTTTCGACTTCCATTGCCTTTGCGGAAGCCTGGGAGACTTCGCTGGTTTGCTTTGAAAAACCAAAGCGGAATTGTCATTTCCACGCCGAATGAATAGGCATTATCCGGAGCATTGGCCCAAAAGGCACCGATAGTTCAGCATGAAGTCCGGAAGATAGCTTTGCTTTTGCGAGGCTTCTATTCGTTCCGCCTCTGAAAGCCAAGCCTTCTGTGCTGAGATCATCTTGGAATTTTGCAGAGCGAGTTCTTTGATTTTATCGATAGAAATAGTGATTCTAGGTGTCTTTAAATCATCTTTCGGTAGATCCAGCTCGCTTTCAAGGGTCACGATTGAGAAGTGCGTTGAGGGAAGAGCGTTGGGCCACAAGCTCTTGCGACTGCAAAAGGATTTCGTTCTCGATTTTTGTCTGCTCCACATGGAGCCTTCATTTCGTCTTGCTGAGGTACGGCTCCAGTGGCACGCCTTGATTCGACAATTCTCGCAATTTCACGAAGAGTTTCTTTTTGTGCTTCGAGCAAAGAGGAGATTTTCTTAGCGGAATAGTAGTCAGAATAAAGAGAAAGAGCTTTTTGTCTGATTTCCAGTTTTTTATCGAGAAACTCCTCCTTTCCGGCCTCAGCATTTGAGCTTTGCATGGAACCCATGGAAAAATAGTTTGTCGGGAACATGACCTCCTGGGACAGTGTCCAAGATTGCATGTCGCCCATGACTCTTTGCTCGGCAGTCATATTGGTTTCACGCATGAGACCAACTCGGGGGTTACTCAAAGAATATTTTGAAGAGATGGCTGCGTCTTCAGCATTTGCCCGTGCCTGGGAACTCGCAAGCTCGGGATTGCTCGCATACACGTTTTTTAGAACCTCCAAAGGGGTTAACGTATCGGCGAACGCCGAAAACGACGTGGTGGTAAGTAAAAAAAGACCTATTAGTGGTATTTTCATAGTAGCGATTCCTGCCTGAAGTCCCTGAGGGTGTCTTCAAATACCAATACGAATCGAATTGAGGGTTTGTGACAGGTCATTTATTTTTCTCTTTAAGGAAAGTCTGAGACTTGTCCACCCATTCCAAAATGATTCGTCTTTCTTCGTTTGTTAGGCTGGATTCTCGGTGCAAAATCCAATAGCGAAATGGCGGCATGGAATTTTCCTTGGCGACATCGCCGATCGCCTCTAGGTCTTCGGATGGGACCCCATGCCCCCGAAAGGAAAGTCATTTGTAAAATCCAAGTGCTCTTTAGCCTCCTCGATATCACCATCAATAAGCTGTCTGGCGCCGGGAATTTGTAGTACCAAAGGGTATTGTGTGTTCTGACTGTGGCAGTCGAAGCACTTCTTTTGGAAAATCGGTTTTACTTTGTCTTTGTAAAGCTCATTGATCCGCGAGAGTTGATCATTGGGGGCTTCGCTGGCACCTGCGTCGTTTGAGCGGCGTGATGGTTCTTGTGGGCAAAGGTCGTAGAAGAGAAAATGAAGAGAAACAAAGCGAGTAAGGCGAATTTTTGACTAGATTTCATCACTCCTTCTTTCTAAAAGCGAAAGGCTTGCTCCGCATGAATTATTACGAAGCAAGCCTCAATGCTGTGACAGCCTTGTAAAAAATCTTTTTAATCCGTAAGCGTCCTCCAAGAGGGGAAAGCTACTCCACCTTGTACGTGTAGGACAAATGGACGGGCACTTTCGAAATTTGACCACATTAGGCAGTACTCCTGCTTACTGGTTGGTCTGAATTCTTCCTGAATGCCTGCTACTTCATCTCGCTTCACCGGATAGAAAACGTCTTTGCCCGCATGGTAATGGATATTGAAGTTCACGGGACTTTTAGATTTGAACGAATAGATGAGCTTCTTTGGGGCACCAAGGTCCATGCACTCTTCGTGAACTTTTCCCGGTGGAATATTCTTTTCAATTTCCTTCGCCGCTCCTCTTGTCGACGCAAAGACCACACCTGTGGAAATTATGATAATCAACGGAAAAGCTGAAAAGGAAAGCCTCATTTTAATTCCCCTAAGTCGTCCCTAATACAGGTGGCCTCTACTGCGCGTGACAAGCAATCGAAGTATCATGTTTCATGCAAAGATAGTTAAACTCCATATTCATGCCGTCATGGGATACATAGATTTTTACCTTTGAGTCTTCCCCTGAATTCCAAGCCTTGTAACCTGTAAAATGGGGAATATGGCTTGGATTATTCTGCTTAAAATCGTCAAGGGCGGAGGCAGCCGCCGCCTGCAACTCGTCGATCGAAAATGCAGCCATAGCAGAGGAGCCGAACGCTAACAGAGAAAGACCAAGAATCGAGCTGAACAGATATTTTTTCATAAGAGTGCCCCAAAGTTGAAGCTCAATTGAGAGCCAGATTTCTATAAAACCTTAATTTAACTATCGCTCATGGATCGGAAAGTCAATATACCCGTGTGGGGTATATTGACCGAGGCGTTTCGCCCATAGTCGTCACAGCAAAAGCGTTAAAAATACCCCTATGGGTATATCTGGACAAACTCCCCAAAAACGCTACGTTCACGCCGGATTTAACCAGAGGAATGAGTTTCATGACAAAAAAATCCGTTCAAAATCATCCCTGCTACACGCAGCACATCAAGAAACTGAACCGAGTCATCGGGCAACTTGAAGGCGTTAAGAGAGGATGATAGAGGATCGACGCTATTTTGCCGACATTTTAACGCAGACTAGGGCCGCAGCTTCGGCGTTAAAGAGTATTGAGATCGCTGTTCTTGAATCCCATCTCACACATTGCGTTTCAGATGCCATGGCGTCCAATAGTCACACTAAGGCAATGGCCAAGGTTGAGGAACTCGTCGATTTAGTGAGACGTTTTTGAAGAGAGCCGGTTTTGGGGGTCTTTATGGAAAGAATGATTCGACTGCTAGGATTATGCTTGGCGTTTGCCATATCGACTCTAGCCATTGCTCAGCCGCCCCACAATCATGAAGGAACCGGCAATAATCGCGGAGAATTAAAACCGGGCCGCTACGTCGGATGGATTGCGCTTGATGGGCGAAATGAGAAAATCGCCGTCTTAGCAGAGTTTTTTCTTGAATCACCGACGATTTAAGGAATTTCCCGCGTCTCGTTGCAAGCGTCCGCCTGGGTCTTGGTGGTTACAATAGTCATGAGTACATCACGGAGACATTCAAAGACCTGAAGTATGATTTTGATAATGGAAATCTCACATTTGATGAGCGTGATCGTGACCTTCTCATGACCACAAAGATCTATCAGCAAGATGGGCGAGCAAAAATTGTTGGCCAAGTGTTTGTCCGAACTTCTGCAACAACGGGCACGGTCGAACTCCTTGAAGAGTCGGATGAGCCGGGAGACGATGAGGACTCCGTGCCGTCAATTCAACCTGAAGTTAATGCTTCCCCATTTATTCCGCTTTAGACGCGGCCAATATGAAGGCGATTGCAATGGAAACGGAGCAGCTCTACAGGTTCAGACGGTTCGTGGTCTTCAGGCCAATGAGTCCGAATCCAGAGGCAGTGGTCTTGAGCGCCACTATGGAATTACTGCGAGGCTTGCATTTAAAAATGACAGTTTCTGTGGCGACCTACCATCCGATCGCTGGTGTACGAAGTTCCATTTTAAGAGAGGATCTTATAACTTCTACCTTGGAAAACTGAATCTACAGGGAGAGCAGTCATCGGAAGAGTGCCGGGTTAAGTCTGGTGAGATTACCTGCCGCATTCGCACTTTCCGTGAGTTACTCACTTGCAAATTTACAAAGAAGCAAGACGTCGCCCAAGAGGCTCGGTTTTTCACGAGACGATATAACCTATTTCCTACGGAAGAGCAGAATCAAGATTTGCCGCCTCCGGCACCTCCTCTCAACGAAGCCCTTTCGACAGCCCTAAGAGGATCATTCTTTGGATACGTTCACAATGAGACAACCGATGTCTACTTTCCCGTTCGGCTCGATGTCTTCCCCTATTCTTCAACGGACAATCCTCATAATCCCAACCAGATGATGATTAGTTCGACGGCATCCATATATTTGGGCGGTGCCGGATCAGAATCCATTGTTACACAGAGGTATGAGCCACGCTCATTTTATATTCGTCCAGGGTTTACACTTTCTGGTCCCGACGCGGACTCGTTCTTTTTCGATAGTCGAGTGGAAAAGGGTTATGTGCGAGGAGTATGGTATTCCCCCACGAGTTTGGAAAAAGTCGGAACAGTTCAGCTTGTTAAGGGGGCGCTACCGGCTCTTCCTAAAGAAGCTAAAGTGCTTCCCTCGTTTGCAGGAGAATTCAAACGAACTATCCCGCGCAGCCAGATCTCCCAGTGGATTCGATTTATTTTTCCAGCGCAGCCAAACTATCTAACGGATCATTTGATTCGATTTTCTGGCTCTTACCAGGCCGCGGTGGGAACCACTCCGATTCGCGATATTGAAAAGGGTACATTTGATCCTTATACAGGAAGAATCGGTTGGCTGATTTCAAAAGACGATGCTTCCACATCCGGTAGTGGATACATCGATACTGACGCCGCACATCTCTTCTTTCCTCCGAGCCCGATATTTGGCGTTGTGGCTAACTCTTATATTTATGAACGCTTTGAACGGGAGGTGACAAAATGATTAAACTAAATCTCGATCGTCGTTCGTTTTTATCGGCACTTGGTTTGGCATCTCTTCCGATCTTCGCGTCGTCAGTGGCCAGAGCCAAATCGTCTGTTGCAGCATCGGCCCTTGGTCTAACGGAGAACACTTTGTCAAACTATGAAACCCGAGCCTCTTCGGGCTACTTGCCGGTAGTTACTCCTGGCATCTCGACCCTGCCGTATGAAATGGACGGCAATACAAAGGTGTTTAGACTTACCGCACAGCCCGTTACAACTTTCTTCCAGGACACGAGCGATCCCCACGGGATGAAAAAGGCGCCCCATCAACGGCTGGGGATATAATGGATCAATCATCGGCCCAACGATTGAAGCGGTCGAAGGGGATCATGTCCGAATCATCGTGGAAAACCAATTGCCAGAGCCAACTACGGTGCACTGGCACGGCCTTCATGTTCCCATTGAAATGGATGGCGTTACGGGATTTTCGCAAGAGCCGATTCAGCCGGGCCAATCATTCGTCTATGAATTCACGTTAGAACAGCATGGAACCTATTTTTATCATCCTCATTTCATGGGAGCCAAACAAGTAGGGCTTGGTATGAGCGGATTTTTCATCATTCATCCCCGAAACCCTCAGCCTCACCAGACTGTCGATCGCGACTACGCCTATTTCCTGCAAACTTGGATGATCCACCCAGGAAGCCCGATCCCCGATACCATGGAAATGACGGAGTTCAACTACTTCACCATGAATGGAAAACCTGCGCCAGATATCATCCCAATGCGGGCGAAGTCCGGAGAGCGGGTTCGCATACGTGTAGCAAATCTAAGTATGCTCACTCATCCTATTCATTTACACGGCCATAGTTTCCGGATCAGTGATTGGGGAGCTGGTTTCTTGCCCCCACATCAGCAGATTTAGCTAACACAACCGATATCAGCAGCGCCGAAGTTCGCGTCATGGACTTCACGGCGGGCAGGAAAGGCAAGTGGCTTCTCCATTGTCACTTCATGCACCACACGATGAACGACATGCATCGAAATCCAATTCTCGGCGGTGGAGTGAGCCACGCTGCCCATGAAATGGGCGGCATGCATACTTGGATTGAGGTGACGTAAATCACCGACTTAAAACCCTGTTAGGCGACAATCAATTTTGGCCACTTTTTTGTTCGGCGCAAATTAAATTTGGCCAGTTGGTGACGCAGATGTATCTACATCTTGTTTGGCTGTCAAACTTGTTTCCAGGTTTTTATTTTTTTCAAGAGATGCTTGGTTCTGCTTTGCGAAGGGACCCCCGATCACGATGATCAGGGGAACAGGGTGTCTGAGGGGATAGAGTCCCTCAGGTCAGGATGACGTTTTGATGGAGGGCTGTACTTTCTTATCCGCCAGAGTTGCTTTTATTTTTGTTCTTTTTTTTGCCTCTTCCGCTCTCCAACTCGGGCCCTTGATGTTGAAGGTTTCGCATTTATGAATGATTCGATCGATGGCAGCTGCTGTGTTTAATGGATTAATAAACACCCTGTCCCATTCGGAGAAGTGAGATTGGTGGTAATCAAAACGCTTTTTTCGCTCTGCTCTTAGCGATAAAATTTGGAAGAACAGATCCGCTCCATCTTGGGTTTTGGGCAATGTATCCAAGCTCATCGCAAAACCAGCAGGTCGTACCGGTCGAGGCGTTTGAATAGGTGTTGCAGCATGAGATTTTTTGCTTCCAGCATTTGTTCAATCAGGCCGTGAGTCGAGACAAACAGGCAGCGCACATTCTTTTTACTAGCTCCTTGATGAGCGCGATCCCTAGATGCGTTTTCCCGACCCCCAAAGCTGCCATAAAATACAATGTTGGATCCGTCTCGAACAAAATCGCCTTTTGCGAGACGTTTAAATTCTCCTTCGGTGATACCTTCTCTTTGGGTAAAATCGAAGTGTTCGATCCGCTTCTCCAGAGGAAGTTTGGCCTCTTTACTTAACCGCTTAATTCTTAATTCGTATTTGCTGTTCAGCTCCTCATCGACAAGGCCCGCCAGATATTGCTCATAGGTCAATCTGCCCTTTTCCGCAGCCCGCGAGGCTTCGTTATAGCCTTCGGCCATGGTTGGCAAATTCAGCTGTTTTAGGCCATTGCTGAGTTCTTCATTTGTCATCCGGTTACTCCTTGTTGGTTGGGAATGAGTTGATCATAATCTTTTAAATTCGGACTTATCGGGGTTTGGCCAAACCGTGTGCTGAGATCGATTACCAATGTCTCAGGCCTGCGCTCGACAAGAAGCAGATCTTTGACTTCCATGAAGATGTTCATCACGCCCACAGGCTGGCCAAGAACAATTTCTAGCGCACATTGGATCTCGCTTAACGGCGTGTGATGGATGAGATTCATTATACGTAAAAACTCGCGTTCGGATGCCCCAGGATGGTTCTCTTGGCTTTTGAGCCGACGATAAAGATCCCTGAATATTTTCTCTGGGAATAAAATTTCACGGTGTTTCCATCGGATCATCGCTTGTGGCTTGCGGAGAAGGCTTTTTTAAAATATGCTCAAGCTTTATGCTATGCTCACCCTCAGACATTCGAGGATGGACAACGATGACATCACTGCCCTTGCGCGTGATTCGTGTCTCAAAAGCACCAGCCACGACTCGGCACTCCTAATCCGATCCATGCATCCGCAACTGAGTAAGTGGTCTTGGCGACGCGAACCGTGCCATGCGGAGACGCACGAGTCTCTTCCACGCGGCAAAGCACATCCTCGTCTCGCGGCAACAGCGATCTCAACTGACCACACTCTGTTTTCAGCAGTTCAGTGACGGCTTCGCTTTGCTCCTGTTCACCGAAGGGCCTCGAGCTCGACGTTGAGGTGGAAAAATCCCGGAACCTGATCCCATGAACATTTACGTGATTCCTAAATCTCCTCGACCAGGTTTGAATGTCACGCTCAACATCACCTTTTTCATTGCCTCGGCCTGGAGAGCAGGGAAGAACTCCAAAATCGTAATATTTAATCGCCCTATTAAACGCATCCGTGTAGTCACGGCCGCCATCTTTTTTCACCCGCTTCACGCATGGACTTAAGTTGTCGATTCGAATATTTTTGTTTGACCACCAATTTTTCAAAAAATGAATGGACGCCATCCATGAAACATTCATAGGTCTTGTGTGGAAGCCCTTGATGACGCAAGCGTTAGAAAACGGCAAAGTACCAAAAATGTAAGTGCGCAATCACCGGGCCCGATAAAATGGCAGTTCGATTGATTCTTTAAAATCAAACTGTGCCTGCTCGCCAGGGGTATACTCTTGCTCAAAAAGCGCTCTTTTGGTTTTCCCTCGCACACGATTTCATTCGCCTTTGAATCGTGCGTTCGCTACCCAAATAGCCTAGCGGACGAATCAGCGCATAGATCTCGCCGAAAGTTCCGGGGCGATAACGAGCTTCCCCGAACAAAACCCTCAAACTCGGCAAGAAATCCTGCCTTGAGGAGTGGATCTTGGTCGATAGCATGGGGGAGCTGTCGATTTGAGGTACTTGCGCACAGTCTTTCGATCAAGATCAAGCTCCGCGCAATCTTGGACTTGCTCTCGCCAAGGTGATCAAGAGCTCTTATTTTATGAAAAATATCCATTGTTATCACCGGCTAAAGCCTCCTCAGTCCCGTCGTGGGACACGAGGAGTGATAATGCAGCCTCGGCTCCAACGCCAAGGTGGGGAATTTTAATTGGCGCGCGACCGACCTCGCAATTTTCCCAATGCCTCCAGCACGTTACCAAGATTGCCAGAGTCCAATGTTTCCAAAAACTGCCAAACCTTGGAATTGCCTGAACCGCTCCAGACATCCAAAGCAACGCGAATCAATTGTTTCTCGCCGCTCGAAAAACACGCGGCATGCTTGCTCATTTCCATCGCCTGAAAGCGAATTCGCTGACGTCTGTCTTCGAAAAAGAAGCCCAACAGGTTGGGATGACTATGGAAATTCACCGCAATCACTTCGTGAGTAAATCGATCGGGATCCGTAGCCGATTGCCAGCCATCCATAAAGGCCTCCTTTGGCCCCGCCTCGGCGGGGAAAAGTGGCCAAATTTAATTTGTGCCGGTGGCCCTTTTTAATTGGCGGCTAACAAACCCGGACTGGCAAGGAGGATTAAGTGAAAACATTTGAATTCAATGTGAGTGGCATGAGCTGCGGAAGCTGCGTCCAGAAAATATCTGACGTACTGTCAAATCAGGACGACGTCTTTGACGCTACCGTCAGCCTGAAAGCTCCCAACATCCGCTTCAGTTCACCAAGGCAATTTGATCGAGAGGCAATCGACCAAATACTCTCCCCATTGAAAAAATACGAAATCCTCCCTCCGACCACTATAGCGTCACAAGAGAAAAACCTTCTTAATACCGTGGCGGTGTATTGGCCGCTCATACTCCTTTTTCTACTGAGCGCCGGCATTCCTGCTCTCCATGTGGCGAGAGGTGATCTTGGATTTGATCAGTGGATGTACGAATTCATGGGAATCGTTTTAGTGGCCCTTTCCTATTTCAAACTGCTGGATTTACCAAAATTCGCAGAAGGATTTGCAACTTACGACCCCATTCCAACGAGGCTGCGCGCATATGGCTATGTTTATCCATTTTTGCAGCTGTCCTCTGGTGTCGCTTTTTTATTGGCGCTTTCAGTGCAGCTCGTATCTATACTGGTGATTTCATTTTTATCGGTCACGACTTATGGAGTAGCGAGGGCGCTAATAGAAAAACGTCAATTCCAGTGTGCGTGCCTAGGCACAGTTTTTAAACTACCGCTTACGAAAGTGACCATCATTGAAAATACACTTATGATCGCCATGGCGATTATGGTGCTCATGTAAAAGGGAATCCTCGGATGTTGAAACTGATCTATTTTGGAGGTGC
>JADJVA010000021.1 GCA_016716765.1 Bdellovibrionales bacterium
GCTAGAGCCACGCTTCTAAAAAATAAAGTATCAACTGAAGGTGACGCGGTTAAATTAAAGGCAAGCAAAGATTCTTTGAAGGCAAGATGTCAGAATAGCTCTCCATCAATTCTAGTCACGTTTAACTATAGGAACGAGATAAGCAATATGCTGACAGAAATTTTCGACCAGATGGGTTTTACATCAATTTTGGTCCACTTTTATTTCTGATTCTGTGAGTTGATCCAGTGTTCTGCTGCTATCTAGACTCTTCGCCCAAGAATTCCGGCACTTCTGGCACCCCATCAATTCAGCAATTTTCAGGCGAAAATAAGATGTTAGATCGTTTTGAGAACTCATCCATCCAGACTTATCCAGACCAAATCCAGACTTTTACTGTCCAAACTTACTAAAAATCATAAATATCATCATGCGTGACGTCACCGAATTCGGCGAGCGTAACCGTTTGATTTACCTAGTGTTGAGATTCTGGTGCTTAGCTGATTGAAAAAAACGAATGAGTAAATTGGCGGAAAGACAGGGATTGAACCCTGGACAAGGGTTAACCGTTACACGCTTTCCAAGCGTGCGCCTTCAGCCACTCGGCCATCTTGCTTTCTATTATTAGAATATCTTATATGGCCTAGCATTGATGGTTCCTGATGTCTAGTGGGTTGCTTCGTTCTTGACATGGGCCCCGAGAAAAAAAAATGTGTTTTGCAGAGTCCGGTTACTTCAAATTCGAGGACATTGCGATGCACAAGGGGCTTTTTTGGCCATTTGAATTCCGGATTTAATTGCAAAATCTTTAGTCTTCACTGTTCATCGTTCACATGCTGACAGCCTTGACCTGCCACATTGACAGCTCTTGGGCAAGATGAGATCTCAGCCTGTCTCAAACTGGTGGCAGACTCCCCAAGATGCGGCGTCTCGAGCCGATCCCGTGAGTCAACCCATGGACCTAGCAGGCCACAACAGAATCGGTTTTTAAGCAATTTGATCTACCGGAATTCACCGTCGCTTGCGCTCATTATTTAGAGCAATTGAATCTGACGCTACCCACGAAAAACTCCAAGAAAATGCAAAATCTAACGAGGTGCTGAATCCCAACCTAGAGAGCGTGAAGAATCACAACCTGGACGAAAATGAATTTGATATTTTCCAAAAGCTCGCCACCCGAGCAAAAAGCTCGCATTCCTAGAGGCCCTGGGTCGTCATTTTATTTCGAATTCCGTTCATAATCCTCAGTCAGATGGCTGAAAAATATTGAATACTCGATAGGTTGACTTTACAGCCCAGAAAGTGACGGTTTTTATTGGCTCAAAAACTGCGAATCGAAGCGCAATAACCTCAAGGGAAATTGAGGGGCTTTTTTGTCTGATCTTTATACTCTTCAAAATCCCAGGACAGATAGTCTTCCCAAAAGATCCGTGCCTTGTCTGCATGATTATTCCGTTTGAAATGGAATCTAAGAAACTTGGTATACTGATATTGTTTTGAAAAGATTTTGCTCGAGGTCCCCAAGTCCGGGACTGACTTCTGCCTTAGAGGCCACCAACTTCCGAGTCAACACTTCCTCTTTGGTGATAGCCATGAATCGAAGATGTACAAAAAAAATCGCCAAGCTATCTTTGAGCCTCACGATCAATTAGTAGGCGTATACTCGTCCCAACTGCCTCGGCTATTTGGCTGCATTCATCTTCCCGAAATCAATCTTTCGGTGGTCCAACCTTGACCAAACCCATCCAAGACGAAGTTAGAGGAATCTAAAATACTGGATCAGATTATCTCAGGAGAATTTCGGCATGAACTCGTAGAACAGTGGGTGAATAAATATGGCGGAAGCTATTATGGAGCGAAAGCCAAGTTCGATCTCTTTTATCGCACTCTCAGATCTCTCTATCTCCGACTCATTCTCCCCTCCGCCATTTATCTTTTTGTTTCACAATTCGGATTTTTGACCTTCCTGGCTTAATCACTTCATGGGACAGATCATTACTTTTCAGATGCTCTCATTCCGTGGATATTTCATGAGGCGGGGGCACTTCTGGTCTGGACAACCTAGTACGACCCGATGACTGGTAATGGTTCAATTTTGGTTTGTCGAGACCCCTCAAGACAAAGTGAAAAAATATAAATAGTTGTAATACTTCTCTCGTAACTTAAGAATTTTTTTAATTTTTACTCAAACATCACCGGGAGTTGGAAAGGATCAGATTAATCATCAGTATGTGCTTTCGCAATATGGTTTTACTAAACAAGAGGGGTAGCTATGTTCAAGGTACTTTTTAACTTCGTTGCAACAATAGTTTTCTCAGTGGTTCACTGGTGGCCTAGAGAGACATGACAGTCGATCAAGACTTAGATACTCCGGACATTCACATTTTGGACGGCAGCCATCGTCTTTATGTAGATATTGAAGTTCCCTTCCATGAAATGGGGGATGCCTCTAAGCGTCAGGCTACAGCTCGAGCAATTATTTTCCTAAAAAGGATTTGGCAGACTTGTGGAAAGACGGGAAAATGCCGAAAAACCTACAGGATCTCATGGATTCAGCAATTGGCTTGGGAGATGTTCACTATGATAAAATCCACGAAAAACTGAAGGCTGCTACGGGGATAAAGTCCGTGCTGCAATCGAAGAGGCCTCTGATTCGGCAGATCATCTCAAGAAATTTTTCAAAGGTCGATTGGTGGAGACCGTCTGGCCTCCTCGTTGAAACGGGTGCTGGGAAATTCCGCATATCGCGGTTGAACGGGCTATCAGGAACTTTGCAGAAGTGGTAGTTCCTTACTGCGTCCATCGGTGAGAAAATCCCCCCTTCAAGAAGTGGAAAAGATAAGGAAATGATGGAAATACTCAAAAATGGAGAAAGTGGCATTGTTGAAGATCGCGCAACGCTATTCTGACCAAGATCTACGGCACGCCATGCACTGAGAACCTTGAAGCTCTCATTAACAAATTCAGGAGAAAGAGGAAATGATTTTTATAACAATTTTTACTTTGCCGAAGAGTCCCTCGTTAAGGAAGCTCGCAAATTTATGGTTTGGACGGATGCACCTGTTGGGCTGAGAAAGGGACTTCCAGAAGATCGCACGCTGGGAATCGGTGGCAAATTTTCTGTTGGCTTTATTTATGGTGAACTCAAGCGTCCAGAAGATTTCACCGGAGCCACAGCATCTATTTCAAAAACATTTTTACTCCCGGAGCTCAATTCGAACGAGTGTCAAAAATTGGATTCTTTCTACATTTCCCCAACTGTCTGCTCTCGCGAATCTAGGCTGGGGATGGCAGGCAAAACTGGAGTCTTGTATTGGGGGAGATCAAGTCTACCCCTATTTCCTCACAGGCCCTGAAGTTGGTAATAACATCAGAGCTAGGACAGCGTTTAGCTTAGGATCCGCGATAGACAGTGACGATGTCGTCAAATTCGGTCGGTCTCTCTATGTCGAAGTCAGCGATGGAATTTCTGCTCTTTATAATTGGGTGAAGCTGGCCGTAGTCCTGTAAGAAAGCCATTAGAGATGGAGGCAAGATAGGGACAGAGGGTCCGTCTTGCTCCTCCTCATGATATAATGATATGAAATTCGAAAATTTCGATTAATCGCTAACTTGGGAAAAGGGGTTTTAAAGCTCCGACGATCTTTCTCAAAATACCAGTATTTCCCTCAAAGTGGGTGATAACCCATATCATCGGAATCCCGAGTCCAAGAAAAATGAGAACTGTGAGAAGGATTTCCTCAAAGTAATCCACAATAACAAGAGCTATCAACAGCCCAAGGGCCGTGCCTCCCGCAATTTGTACCATCAAAAGCATAAAACGCTCCCGCGCCCTATTGTTTCAATTCTTATGCCAATCAAAAAACAAGAACAGCTTCTCCCCCCTTAATCTGAATTCAAATTTAGGGCTGTCTCATAGGCGTTTTAGGTCTAATGCAGCTCCTCTTAAAAAGAAACGAGCCGCAAAAAAGTCACCTCTTCTCCGCAAAAGCGCTCCTTATAGAAACAAAATTCAGCCTCTCCGTTTATTAGAAGGGGGTATTTTGTGCCAACCTGCTATTTGGCCCCCAAAACCACCCTGTCGTATCGATATGGGTAGAGTTTAAGCAGCCGCATCTTTGGAGGATTTTATTGAGGTAGGAGGTTTCATTCGTATACCCATAAGCTGATCTCCTTAAAACTTTTATTTTATTATTGATCCTCCGACTTTGCCGAGGTAAGGCGGGAGGTAATATAGCTTTCAATCTCTTCTCGGTACTTTCTAATCAAAAGGGCCATCTTTTAAACGGTTTGAGGTTGGATTCTCTCACCAGGCGATACCACAGTAGAAGTGATTTCCTAAACTCGATTACTTCCGTTTTATCAAGAATGGAGTGAAAGTGTTCGACCAAGATCATTCCATTTAGAATATTTTTATTTATCTCTTTGAGTTTATCCAACATGCGTAGGTCTTTCTTCGAGAGCATCTTTTCACGCTCTACGAGTACAAACCGCCTGTGAGGAGCAAGCATATCCACTTGAAACCCATCTTTGTTTTCCTTGGCCTTTCGGAACTCGCATTTTCTTACATCATCAAAGACATTATTTACATATTCAGCCAGGTGGAATCTATCAATGCAGATTCTAGCATTGGGGGCACATTTGCGAACGGCCTTGATAAATGGTTCGTGCATATCGAGGGAAAAATACTTTATCCTTGCAAGCTGCTCAGGAGATAGCTGATTTAAACAAGTGAGTAGGGATCTTTCCGATCGGCCAGGAGCGTTGGCTAAAACCTTTGACTGATCGTAACAGACAAGGTTGGTGACATACTTGATCTCAGGTCGGTCAAGGCTATTCTCCTTCGGCATCGTTCGGAAGTGAACCTCATCTCCACTCATTTTTCTAGATCTATATTTTCTGGGAATTTCAGGAGTGGTTTTAGCTTAGCCATTCGATTCTGATCCAGTGACCAAAGTGTTTTTGACGATGCATTTAAAATCTGGCTACAGCTTCGCAGGGCATTTCCTCCATAAGTCGACCCGCAAACTCACAAAATGAATAAGTTAGAGTGTCAAAATCTGGATATAGAAAGGAAATATGAGCCGACCTAATCTTATCGTCACACCCTAAACAATACCCTCTCAGTTGAAAGAGAATCACCTCCACATACAAAAAGGCCCCAAACGGCGGGGCACGCAAAGATCGCTCTTTCCACTCATGTACATAGCCTATCTGATTGCCACATTGATGGCAGAGGCAGAATGCTCGATCTTGTCTCGCGAATACTCTTAAACTCAACTTTGACCGGTCAAATTCAAATTTTTCGATAGTCACATCTTGTAAACCAAGAGCCGTCGTGATGAGATGAGAGAAGTCCATCCCTGTACCTCCGCGAGTTTTTTTCTGCAAATTAAAGCTTATGCGAAAGGTCTTGTTTGATGGACTTTTTTATTTCAGCGACAAGGCTCGACTTAGGTATTAACAAAATGAGTCACCTTCTATAATTCGGAGACCCCAAAATTCAACTCGCATTTATGAATTTCTCCTCCCGATTTCAGGAAAGAGCTCCTCTATTCAGATCTCAGTGCTTCTATGATTTGAAGTTTCTCCGCCTTAACAGCAGGAAAAATGCCACTGACGAGACCAACGACAAAAATAGAGAGAATTGATAAAAAGAGGGCCATGCCATCCAAAGTCCATTCGAAATTTAATTTATCAACAAACTTCGTGGCCACCCAAATCGCTATCTGATAGGACAAAAAACCGAGAATCAATCCTATAAAACCTGCGATAAAACACACGATCATCGACTCCACTAGAAATTGAGTTCGAATTTCTCGGCTCGTTGCCCCAAGTGCTTTTCTCAATCCAATCTCTCTAAATCTCTCTGAAATTGACACAAGCATCATATTTGTAATTCCAACTCCTCCCACCAAAAGAGTGACAAATGCGACAGATGAAAGAAGGATCGTAAAAAGAGTTAAAAACTGTCTCATTTGGTTTACAAGAACACTATCAGAATCAACTGAGAACGTCCCAGAGGAGCCATACTTCTGCTCAAAAAAGGCCTTGATTCCCGCTCCAACCCTTTCTGCGTCAGCTCCTTCATCAATTTGTACCAAGATTTGCTTGAGCTGAGAAGACCACCAATTTCCCGACTGAGCCTGAAAAAAGGAATAGGGGACCACAACCTGCAAGTTCGGCCGGAGGCCTTCCTTGTTACTTGTTGAGGGACTCAGCACACCAATCACCCGACAGCTATAAGAACTCTTTCCCTCACTGATCCTTAGAACTTGTCCAAGAGGCTGACTATCAAAAAACAGCCGCTCCGCAATTTCGTATCCGATAATGCAAACAGAACTTTTCTGCACAATTTCAACCTGCGAAAAATTTCGACCAAAAGCAAACGTCGCTGGGCAATACTTAGTCCATCCTCGCCAAACCCTATCATCCTTACATCTTGGTCGATCGTTCGCCCCCCATAATTCAGTGCAATCCTGCTTCTATTTAGAATCGGTGACATCCTATCAATCTCAGGGAAAATTCTCTTCAAAGAATTAACTTCACCTTCCCAATCAAAAAAACGAAAGGGTGTAGGAACGAGATCAGTGGCTTTGATATCCCAGTTAGGAATGCCATTGAATACAATTGTATTAACCCCCATGTCGGCATATCCGGCAAGTATCTTTCCTTTTGTGAACTGCCCAAGCGTAATCATCGCCAAAACGGCTGCGATTCCTACTGAAATACCAATCATCGTGAGGGCTGTTCTTGTCTTATGTCTCTTCAAATTCCAAATAGCCGAAGGCAAAATGTCCCTAAACACCTTCAAGGCTTTTTTGGGATCAAGTTTGAGTAGACCAAATGAGCACAGGGATCGGGAACATGCGGCCGGCTTTTTCTCTGATATATCTGATATCAGAGAAGGCACTGTAAGGATGTTCGACTGATCAAATCCAGACTGATCAACTGCAGACTTATCAAGAATTCGCCCGTCCTTAATTTTAATGATTCTATCGCACTGATTCGCCACCTCGTTGTCATGGGTGATAATGATAATGGTCTTATTGTGATTTTTATTCAAGTCTCTCAAAAGCTGTAGTATTTGCTTGGCCGATTCCGAATCTAGATTTCCCGTTGGCTCATCGGCAAGAATCACTTTGGCATCGCTCATTAGTGCGCGACAAATGGCTACCCTTTGTTGTTGTCCACCGGACAGTTGATTGGGATAGAATTGCAGTCTGTCTCCCAAACCAACCAGTTCCGCGTACTTCTTTGCCCGATCGATCTGATTGATCCCATTCGGAACTTCCTCGTCGAAGTAGCGAGTTGGGAGAAGTATATTATCAAGCACACTTGTTTTAGGCAGTAGGTAAAACTGTTGGAAAACAAAACCTATGTTCCGATTTCGGATTTTAGCGAGCTCCACTTCCGTACAGCTAGATACATCTTTTCCCAAAATGCGAATGAGCCCACTGTCTGGGCGCGATAAAAGTCCCAAGGCGTAAAGTAGAGTGGATTTACCAGATCCAGATGGCCCTTGAATCGCAACCAATTCGCCCACTTTTACAGAAAAACTGAGATCCTTCAATATAGAATTGATGGATGTCCGAGCACCCCCGTATGAAAAATAAAGATGCTCAACTTCGATTGCATTCATTTAATTTATTCCGCTGAGTTGAGCTCTGAAAAATTAACCTGCCTAATTTTCTGACCTTCACTCAGACCAGACAGAATTTCAAAGCCCTCTTCATTTTGAATTCCAACCTCAATGGTCTGCCGATCACCTGATTGCAAGACAACAAAATAGTGATCATTGTCTCTCCGAATAAATTCATGCCGAAGACTTAATACGTTTTCCTTTCTAGCTGTAATCACATCTATGATAACCGACATCCCCGGTTTTATCATTTCGTCTGCATCGGTTATTTCTATCTTGATCGGAAAGTCAACAACCTGACTGTTTGCCTCAGATTCCTTATCTCTAGCTGCCAACGAAAGCTCACGAATAAGACCCTTATATTTTCGATCAATAATCGCAGAAGCCCGAATGACAGCCTCTTGACCAAATCGCAGCTTTACCCGATCCATCTCTGGAGCATTGGCAACAACGAACAGTCTGCTTGTATCATCGATCCTCAAAATAAACTCTTTGTAATCACCCTCTCTCACATACTCGCCCTCTGACCTCTCAACTTGAACTACAACTCCGTTCAAAGGGGATCTCAGGGGAAAAGGACTATCCCCTGACTGAAGCGATTGGACCACGCTGACAATAGGATCGCCCGCCTTTACGGGATCGCCCACAGAAACAAAAAGCTTGCTGACATAGCCATTATAGGGAGCCGTCACGATTGTCTTTTTAAAGGGAACGACAACTCCAGCAAAGGTGACTCTTTGGATAAAATCCTGCCTCGTCACTACTCCGATGGTTCTACGACTCTTGCTATCGTAACATCCACTCAATCGATATATGCCAAACAAAACTAAAATGGTGGCCAAAATTCCACCTGCTCTCATCAACCATTTTCGATCATTTGACGAGAAGCTCATAGAGATTTCCTTTGTGGTAGAGAATATTGAATTGGACGTTATGCAAATCGGCAGAAACTGAATAGAATTTATTCTGAGCATCTGAGAGTGCATTGAGACCCGCAATCATATCAAGGTATTGAACTTTCCCGTTTCGATATTCCCTTCCTATATACTCTATGTTGGTTAACTCAATGGCCACCCACTCTTTTGCCAAGTGATAGCTTTTACGCACATTTTCAAGCCTCGAATTCAATTGATTGAGCGTGGCTCGCAAGCCTAGAAGGGAAGTATCTATCTCATTGCTTTTGATCATGTCCTTCTGGACGGAGATTTCATAATCACGGGCACGCGTGCCCCAATCCATAAAATTATATTTAACAACGAGCAAGGCTTCCCACCCAATCTTTGCATTATCGGAAAAACTTTTCTGAGTGCCTAGGTAGTCGCTGCTCGAATAGGCCAGTCCAGCTGTTAACAGCCATTCAGGAAGATTTTTTTTACGAACCAAATCCACTCCAAGACGATTCATTTTCTTTTCAAGGATTGCCGCTCGATATTGAAGATGATCTTCAATCCTTGCTGGCAATTCGGTGGGAGAATCAAAAATGGAATCGAGATTTACAGGCGCAAACTCCTTTGGTCCAGGGCTCTCTGATTTTGCTCCAATAACCTTGAGCAGCTCTTGACGAGATATATCAGCATTATTTTTTGCGTCCGTCACATCAATTTCTCGGCGAATTGGATACGACTTGAATCGGAGGAAATCTCGCTTGGTTTTTAATCCCTGGTGGTAGCCATTCGAGACCATTTCGAATTCTGTTTTGACTAGCTTCAGCTGACGTTCCTGAATATCAAGTAGTTTCAATTTTAAAGAATAATCAACAAAACGAGTCGCGACGTCCAATGCCAATTTAGCTTTCTTGTCCTCAAACTCCAACTCAGACCTATTTTTGTCAAGTATTGCAATCTGATGATTCGTGCGAGAGGCCCCATTGTCGTAAAGCGATTCAGTAAGACCCAAACTGAATTCACTTGGGTGCCCAGAGGCATCTTTCGGAGAGCTTCCGCTCACTCCGTTTTTCGCAACCAGATCAAGAGACGGAAGTATTTTAAAAGCCGCCGATTTTTCATTCATTTCGGAAATCTGCAGTTTTCGCTTCAAATCATCGAAGGCTGGGGAATTATCTCGAGCAAACAAAATTGAGTCCTTAAGAGTAAATACCGATTTCTCCAGCCTTTTCGCCTCGTCAGCCCTAGCGAAAAATGCGATGAAGAACAATCCTATTACAGCAAAGAGTCCCCTCTTCTTTAGCCGTTGCCCTTGATCTCGAACTAAAATTTCATAAAACAAGATAAACCTCGATACGATTTCTTCGAAAGCGCGAACACGCCTCAACGAGCCACGTGGCCTTCTATACATTGTGTGCGAGAAATCAGCAACTGACGATTCGTGCCAGGCTAGCCGATTTTCGCTATTACAAATGGGCTGGGGTTTGTTGAAAAATATATCTGTCAACAGACTCGACAGTGAAGACAAAGACAGGGAAAATTGATATTTTCGCCCTATCAACCGACCCACTCTGGGTCATTTTGGGTGCTGAGAAGGGAGGGTCCTTAATGGAGTTGCAGGTCGTAGGACATCAAGGACCTGAGTTGACTCACAATTCTCATTTCAAGTTTGGCTACAATAATAAGCCCGAGGCCTTTAGGACAAATCCCGAACAGAACTGGTGGGTAAAATATGGACGGAGTCGTCGTCGTCCTCTTTCATTTCGAGATGAATGCATGGAAACTGCGAGAACGATTCGCGCAAAGGTAACTGGAGATATCTGGATTTTATTTTCGGGCGGGGTGGACAGCGAAACAGTGCTCCGGTCATTTCTGGAGGCGGGAATTTCTGTCAAAATAGCAGTTGCCCGGTATAAAGATCAGATCAATCTCCACGACATTTCCTGGGCTGTTTTGACTTGCAATGAGCTAGGTGTGCCTTTTCAATTTTTCGACTTAGATCTTCTGAAGTTTTGGAGGGACGAGGCCTTATCCTATGCCGAGATCTCCCAGTGTTTTTCACCTCAGTTGCTCGTGACAATGTGGCTGTCCGATCAAATTATTGGATACCCTGTTTTGGGGTCGGGAGAGTGTCTCTTTAGAAGAGAACAGATTGTGCCCGTTGATTCAGCAGGCAAAAGCCAAGATCAAAGCCAAAACCAAAATAACAGGAAATGGTTTTTGATTGAAAAGGAGAGAATCGCTTCTTGGTATCGATTTTTTCTCGCTCGAAAAAGAGAGGCCTGTCCAGGATTTTTTCAGTACACACCCGAAATTATGCTGAGTTACCTGAGAGATCCCCTCGTTCAAAAATTGGTAAACGACCACTTCGGCGACACTCAGTCATCAGAGAAAGTGAAGCTCAGAATTTATCAACAACATTTTGATTTAAAAACGAGACCAAAATACACTGGATTTGAGAATGTTCAGGAAGAAGATGCTAGACTTCGCTCACTCCTGAAACTCAGTTATTCTCACAGTGATCAAATATTTAGGACAAGTTGTATTGATCTCGAGAGAAACCTTGCACCCTAAAGATCCAAACCATCGCGGGCCTCTTTCAGAGTCTTTTTTAGCTGACTCGTCTTTTCGATCAAGCTGCTCTGACGAATTGAATTCAGATAGGTGAGCGAGCGGTCGAAGTTGCCCTGAGCAAAAAGAGCATAGGCCACGGCATATCGAGCCTCATCATCACCTACTCCTGCCTCACGGCCCATAAGAGAATCCATCGAAGCGACCAGAGAGTAGTTTTTTTGATCCAAGTAAATTGCCATGCGCGAGCGAAGACGTTCTTTGGAGTCTTGAATAAACTGAGAATGAAATGTGGCTTGTTCAAATTTACCCATCTCCCGATAAAGCTCTGCAACATGAAATTGGTACCGCGGACTCAATGCCGCCGATCGGATAAGGCTATCAAGAGTCGTACGAAGCTGTCCGCTCTGAAAGGCAAGCTGCGCTGACAGGGCTTGGATCTCAATATCCCTCGGGGCCATCGCACGCGCATATTCGACAAAGGCGAGATTTTCTTTGGTTGCCCTCTTCTCAGAGAAAAGTTGGGCCAAAGAGAGCAGCTCACTGCTCCGAACAGGGCCAAGTTCAGATGTCGCGAGGCTCAAAGCGAGCTGATTTAAACCTAGATCTAAAAGAAGAGCCACATGCTCTCTCTTTAGAGAAAATGATTTAAATACCACCTCTCCTTGAACCAATGAATCCAAGGCCTCTTGCCAAGACTTAGTTTGAAACTCACACTTTGATTTGGCAATGATGTCCTCTTCGGATTTCTTCCATAACTGACCACTTTGCCGATATTGTTCTCGACAATCTTCATATTTTTGGAGTCCATACGAGGATCTCGCCAAGAACAAACTTCTCTCCTCTGAGGGATCAGATTTCTGATAGCTATACAAGCCTTGAGAAAAATTTTTTCTCGCCATTTCAAGGTGGCCGCGAAGAATCCAATAGCGGCTTGATTGAGGTTTCCCCTCCAACTCCTGTTGAGCCAAATCCAACTTATCGTCTCGAATGAGAACTTCAACGAGATCTAGTTCGCTCAACTCGTCATAAAGAGGCTCCACTACCGCCGCAACGGAAGGACTGCATCCAAGAAATATTGCTATTAGAAATTCAATCATGTTTTCCTCACGTCAACTCAATTCAACTCAACGCGATTTAGTTCACTTATGTTCAAATCAATTCAACTCGAACTTCACCTTCTGTGTGGCCCATTCAGCCACCACTTGTCCATTTTTTATCGCTGGATCGAATTTCCAAGCGCGCACGGCCAATATTGCGGCCTGATCAAAGATTCCCCCGGGCACACTTTCTGCGATCTTCACATCTTCCACAATACCACTCCTATCCACGAAAATCTTTAAGACAACAAATCCAGATAGGCCTTTTTGCCGAGCCAGAGGTGGATATTCGGGAGGATTGCGAGAGAGCGCCCGTGGCGAGCGGTCATTCGCTCCGCGCTCATTGACAATATCAGCTACGCCGGTGCGAAAACCTCCTGATCCGCCAATGGCCAATCCCGTTCCCGAGCCGCCAAAACCAACTCCTCCCAATTCTTTGAGCGAAACACGAGATGACTCTGGTGCTAAAGCTGTGAGCGATTTCTCCAAAATTGGCTTCGGCACTTCACGCGGAGGAAGGGCTTCCTTTTTAGCTTCAGCGATCTTAATTGGAACTGGCTTTGGCCCCGAAGAAGCAGGCGATCGCAGTTGTCTCGGATCGAGTGCAAAAAAATTGGATACAAGCCCTAGCGACATTACAAAAAATCCCACAACTATAAGAAAGCAAACTAACTTTCCCATTGGCTATATTTTTACCAATACAAAGAAGAGACCAGCCACCACACCTAACATCATTAACAAAAATAAGGCTGGACCTGAGTCAGCCAGACGCTCAACCCATGTCCCCGGAAGCTTAAACTGAGCCGCCTCATATAAATTATCAAAAAGATAGAAACTGTCGGTGGACCTATTGAGCGCCTTCAATGTACCGTTACCGCTGGGACCGAGCATTGTCATTCCCTGTTGTCCGCTCAAGAAAGCCGCAACCTGCCCGAGTCTTGTCAACTCTCCTCTGCGAAGAGTATTCTGCTCGTCCAGATAATAGCCCGAGAATCTCTCTGAACTCGCCAAATCCTCCAACAACTTCTTTGATCGAGAAAAGATCGGACTTAAACTTGCAACGCCAGGCCCGGCTAAAGCGATAACTTCTGCCTTCTCCTGTCTTTCCTGAAAGCGAAGAGACCTTTCAGCTTCAGTTAATACTTTTATTGATTTTCGGTAGATCGCTTCAAACGAGGTCTCTCCTCTATTGAGGTCACGTCGTTTTTTATCCAATCCCGCTAAGGCCTCAGACTCATCATCATTTTTTACGGTCATTTTGGCCAATTCCCTTTGGGACACATCCAGCCGATTCTTCACGAGGCCAATTCGCTCGTCAAATTTCTTCTCTGCTAATTTTTTCTGGCGCAACAGAGCCTCTCTCTGAGAAATCAAATACGAGTATTCAGTCTGAAGCGCTTTTTCTAAATCCAGGTTTTCGGCCTGAGCAAAAGGAACAAACAGCAAATACATCAAAATACGCCAAATTCTCATTCTCATAAAACACCCGACCGTTCAGAAAGTGGCAAGAAATAGACTCCGCTCTTCCTTTTCTGTTTCAAATCTTCCATAAGACGGACGACCTCCTGCTCTTGTTTCCTTGACAGAGTCTTGGTGACCCAACCACTTCCCCCTCTTACAACCTCTTTCATCTCGCCATCGACTTGCCTAATAAACATTGTATAAAGGCCCAAGCGAACTGCTTCCACTTTCTCTCGCCCCAGAGGAAAATCAAAATCTATGATACGAAATTCATTTTGCGTTCCCAACTTAATCTCACTTTCATAAAACGCCCAGAGCTCGGCTCCCAGGGTCTCCGGTGACTCAATCCCACGCTCTAGACGACTCTCAAGACTTTCAAGTCGCGCTTTTCTCTGCTCTTTCGAAAATGGAAGAGAAGTCTCTACCCAATTTTTTGCTTCACGAATGGCATCTAACAGTTGCGATTTCCCCTGAGGCTCGATTTTTTCATGAGCCTTGTTGAGAGTGGAATGTCGCAGCTTTCTTTCTGCAATCTGGACATGTCTCAACTTCTCCTTCTGCAAATTCGACTCGATCTCCAGACGTTTCTGCATCCACATATCAAGTTCCGCCTGTTTTTCCTTTTGAGAGGTTTCCAGTTCGTTACTGAGAATTTCTATTTCACTCCGAAGCGACACCAAATCACTCAAGATTTTTGGAGTCTCGGCAAAAGCCAGGCTATTCATCATGAAAAGGGCGATCAGAATTTTTCTCATCTCCTCACACTCATTCTGTTAAGGGTTTGTCGGTGGTCACAGCGAATCTGTTTACACCTGTTGATTTAATCCAATCCAAAACTCGCACAACGACGCCATAATCCAATTCTCTATCAGCCACTATCATGGTGATCGTAACATTCAACAAACTGGGTGTTGTTTCATCACTGCTCGATGCCTCAGGGAGATCAATCGCGACACTTGGCTTAATGAGTGCAGGAGCCGTCACCATAAAGATAATTAAAACAACCAGGATAATATCGACCAATGGCACGACGTTAATTTCCGAGATGGTTTCATTATTAGAAGAGGCTTTACTCGCCATTTCAGAGCTCCTTTACTTTAGCGTATGCAATGAGAGCATCCTTGAAGCTTTCTAGCCCCGCAATAATTGCTTTCACTTGTTTCTGAAAGTAATTAAATGCAAGGATATTCGGAATGGCTACCATCAGGCCAGCCGCCGTAGCAATAAGAGCTGCTGAAATTCCCACCATGACGGTTTGTTGACCGGCATTGGTCGCATTTGCCAAATCGTTAAAGGACTTCATGATTCCGAGCACTGTCCCAAATAGTCCGATGTATGGAGCATTTGAACCGACCGTAGCAAGGAAGGTCAGTGAGCGCTCCACCTTTGGTTGCTCAAATTGAACAAATGTAGAAAATGACTCCTCAAGGCCCTTTCTGCCGTTTTGCTTCAAGTGCGTCATCCCCCTTTTCACTAACCTTGCTTCAAGCGATCCATCGACCAATTGGAGTGTGTCAATTTCGGACATGTTTCCCCGCGCGAGGACTTCCTCAAGTTTGTCTCGCTGCTTTTTACTGCTTTTTGCTATTCGACCTAGTCGCACATAGCGTTCAAAAATCACAATTAAACTCGCGATACTCAGCGCGATGAGAAGAAACAGCACTCCGGCGTCGGCATAGTGAGCAACGGAAAATATTCGATCTTTCATTGGTCTCTCCTTTTTATTCTACTGCTTTTGCATCAATTAAAATCGGGATGAGCTCGTCGGCTCCCAACTGCTTCGCTAGCGTCAGTGGCTTAATCCCGTCTGATCCTGGAAAATTGACATCTGTCGCGGTCAACTTCAGGCAACTCGCCTTCGCAGATTCGTCCGGACAATCAGCCCAATGAACCAGAACTTGAACCGAAAGTGTTTTTCTCTTTCGAATAGCAAAAGTCAGGGGGGTGTTCCCTTGTTCATCTCTGTAGTTGGGATCAAGTCCAACTTCTTTGAGTAAACGCATCAACTGATCGGCGCTCCCTCTTCCTGAAAACTTCATGAATGCAGTTCGCTCAGATGCGGCCAAAGCCGGGTCTAAAATAACCATGGCGCGCGTTACGTTGGCTTTGCCATCGGAATCAAGGCCCGCCATCTCAAGGGCGTATTGTGAAGCGTTCTTAGCTTCCCTGCTCAATTGTTCAACATCCGCCCCTCTCTTCATCAACTCAATCATTATGCGTAGGCGATTCTGAATGGTAGCTTCAATCAGCGCCGTGCGACCATTAGAGAGAATCTGATTCAGATTTGCTCCCTTCTCAGCAAGTTCAATGATCATGTCGATGTCGTCTTTTGCAATTGAGGTTTGGATCAATTCCTCAATTGTCTCGGGATTCTTCCCTTGAAAAACCTCGCCAGATCGAACAAATGAATGATTGGAAGTGCTGTGCTGGCCACAGCCATAAGTCGCAGACGACAGAATAATGACCGCGAAATATCTTTTAATTTATTTCCTATCATTCCGATCATAGTTATCCTTAAAAGATCGCAGTCATATTCAAGCCAATAGATCGCCCATTGTGAGTTTTCCGCACGAGTTCCTTATCCTGAAACGACTCAATTGCAGGATCCAGAAGATTCTTCGCCTTTAGGGCTACCGTCCAAACCTTTGATATGGCCTTAGAAGCAACGAAATCCAGTTGGTGACTCGGATTCTGATAGGTATCAGGAATGTTGTTCGTACCGACCTCAGAAATTCGTTCACCGACGAGGCTATAGAGGAGGGTTGCGGAAAAAATCCCATAAGGGCCGATCATACTGCAATTGGAAATTCACCACATAGGGTGCCTGACCTTGCAATGGACGTTGCTGAGAGGTTTGAATTCCTTTGCTCTTTTCGTCCAATTCAATTTCAGATCGAATGAAAGTGAGATTACTCAATATTGACCAACGCCTGAAAATTCGGCTCAGCTTTCTCAAGCCTATTCTTGACTCCAATTCCAAACCAAAATTTTCTGCTGCCATTGCGTTGGAAAAGGTTTGAATTCGATTGACTCCTGGAACAAACATCACCTCTATCGGATCTCTGAATTTCTTAAAAAAGAATCCAGATGATGCATATTCATCTGGAGACCAATAATACTCCCAACGATGATCAATATTTTGAATGATAGTACCCCTCAGAGAGGAATTTCCACGGACCTCGTATCCGGTTTCATCATCTATAAATCCAACCTCAGAAAGCTCTCGAAAGTCCGGACGCGCCAGAGTCTCACTGTATGCCAGACGAGCGCGCCACTGTTGATTTGGCTTCCACAATACAGCAAAGGAGGGAAGAACATCTTTCATTTCCAGTCTAGATTGCGAGAATGGATTCTCGGGTTCATAGTAGCGAAAGGTATTTACGGTTTGAACAGAACGTTCCCAACGATAGCCAGCCAGAAATTTCCAATTCGCAAATGGGCCGAAATCTGCCATCGCATACTGCGAGACAATATTTTGGTCACCGCGGTAACTATCAGCTGCATCTGTGAGATTTTGCAATTGAAAACCGCCTGGTCCAATATTCGCGAGACTCAGCTGACTTTCGATGGGATCTCCAGATGTGTCCCCAGAAAAGAAGAGTCGAAATACCTCAGAACGGCGTCCTCTTTTGATTTCGCTCGCACCAAATTTTAGTTTGAGCCTATCCCTCTGGAAACCCAATGGTAAGATTAAATCTGCAGCGACTTCTTGCGAGCGATCCGTCAGAAGAGAGTATGTCCGCCTGTTGCCTCCGCTATCACCTCTCATTTGATAGGAAGTAGGAGTCCGCTCAAACGCGTACTCCCTTCGATCTGGATTATCTCGAATCGCATCCGCCTGACCAATTCTCCAACTTCCCTCGATATCCTGACCAAAAGAGGTGCCTAATTTGTGCTTTCCTTTGAGATGATTCGTCCACAACTGTCGCTCGGTCCAATCCAATGTTGTCGATTCGATGGAGGACGTTGAGTTTGGATCCTGTTTCAGATCTTGTTGCGTGAAGTTCGTTGTGTGCCGCAGAAGCATCGAACTCAGACTCAGCGTATTATTTTGATTTAATTCAATGCCAAAATCCACTTGTCCGGCCAACCGAGTTTCAACTTCGGCATACTCCGAAGTACGATTATAATCCGTGGAGTATCGACCCGGACTCATTGCGTTCAATCCACGACTGAAGCGTTCTCCGCGATCTGCATTCTGGCCGTAGAGAATCGAACCCGCAATTCCAGATCTCGCGGCCCCAATTCGAAATCGATCCGCAATCGCAAGCGAAAAACCTGGAGGAATTCCTTCTGATGTTCGATTGGTGGCATAATTGGCTGGTAGCGATCGACCTAACTGGACGAGTTCCGCTTCTGAGATCCCTTCACTCGAACCCGGCTGTTGCAATACTAGTTTTTTGCCTGATTGCAGGGCTCCCCGAATGGCCGGCGGCATTTTTCGAGTCCCATTGTCAATTCCGGCCCAATCTAAGCCGCCCCCTCGTGAAGAAAGTCTCTGATCCGCGGACTCTTGATTGGAACTCAAGCTAAACTTAAAAGAAAATTTTTCGGGTAGTGTCCGGGATTGTAGCTGAATGACCCCACCTCCAAACTCCCCAGGCAGATCGGGCGAATAGCTTTTTTGTACAAGAACACTTTCGAGTATAGCCGTTGGAAACAAATCAAGGGGCACCACGCGTCGATTTGGTTCTGGGCTCGGAAGACTAAATTGATTTAGCTGTTCGCCCGAATATCGCTCACCCAATCCTCGAACGTACACGTACTTGCCGTCCTTCAAAGTCAATCCAGTCATTCGGCGAAGTGAGCTCGCAGCATCGCTATCGCCTTGTCGACTCATTTGCTCTGAGCCCATCACGTCCGTCACAGATGAACTCTGCCTCCGCACTTCAATGAGTGCCGAAACACTGCCCCTGATCTTCGGAGCGAGGATCGTGACTTCCTCCAGCTCGTTGATTGCTGGAGTGAGCGAAATAACCAAGGGCTTATTGGTATCGGGGCCTACCTTCACTCCAGACAGCGTTTTTCGTTTGATATTTTGGATGAAAAATTGACAAGGAGTATTCACCGTCTGACAGTCTGAACTCAACCTGCCCCTCAGAATTTGTGGTCAAGGTATCTTCATATCCCGAGAATATAACAAGGCCACCCGGAGAGAGGACGGCGTGAGCTTTCATCGACGACCTTAACCTGTAGAAGTGACCCGCTCTCACCACTCTTCAAGCCCTCCGAGGAAGCTCCGTTGGAACCTTCACCGACACTTCGGATTTCTGCCGCTGATGGAGAAGGTTCACGATCACTTGAGTCTCTTCTCCCGAATTCACTTGAATTGCAAGTTTGCGCTCCAATTCAGGGATGTAGAAGGAATGGCCACCTGGTGGTAGATCGATCATCAGCGAGCCATCGAATGCTGATAAATATGTGCCCGAACTGTGTTCAAATGTAACTCCGCCAGAAGGCTCGCCATTTCGAAACGCAAGAATGAGAACCCTACCCTGGGCCTCTTTTTAAGCTCTCTTGCTCGCTTATTTTAACAGAAGATCGATTTGAATCTTGAGAAAAAGCCAAGGGAGAGGCTCCGCCTCCCCCTAAGATAAGGACCAGAATTAAAGTGCAAATGTTCAGTTCAAGGTGGTAGGCCACTCTAATTAATCTTATTATTCCTATTATTCTTAATAGTCTTACTATCGAACCGTCCAACCAAGAGTCCAATCTTCATCTTCATATGGACTTAGAGCGCCAATGTAGTCTACCGGAGTAAATTGCCAAGGGCCTGACAGAGAAGGAGTTACCCCTGCTCCCACAGCCGGACTATCTTCAGCCGGGAGGCGTCCTTTGAGAACTGGATCAACTGTTCTATTATTTACTTTGTTTTCACCTTGAAACCAGGCACTCACCGAAAATGGATCACTCGATTTTTCTTCAAAGTTAACACCAGCGGCACAGTTGACAATGGAGTTAACCATCTTCAATCCAGACTGGGCAACGCCCTTGCCAGTAATTACACCAGCATTGCGGAAAGTTTCATCATCATCAATATTAATGCAGGATACCTTGAAGTCACCGGTCACGATAGCGTTGTGGATTTCTCCTCCTGTTCCACGGCGAAGCATAATACCGTCAAACAAGCGAGCATTCGCACCTCGAGCGACTATAGTGATATTGCTAAGAACGGGATTGGAACGAGGCTGGGCATCCATAGGGGATTTTAAATTGTCCGCTTGATACCTCGGCTGTCTTCCGTTCCGGTCTCTAACTCAATATATACAAATTGAGCTTTCCCCCGATAACCCATGTCCCAATCAAATCCATCATCGTCATTGTCGGTCAAGAGCACATGTTTGAGGTTGACGTTACCTCCAAAAAACTCAATTCCATCATCAGCACTGCGGTGGACCTGGAGATAGTCAACCTCTGTACCAGACCCAACGCCATTAAACGTGATGCCATTGAGCTCGTTATCCTTCGCTAGTTCATATCCAGCATACTCAACACGAACATATTTTAGACTACCAGAGCTATCGTTATCATCATTTCCACCAAATTTTGGCGGATTGTTTTAATACCCTCAGAAATGCTTTCACAAATTGGTTCACCAGCTTTGCAATTATTGATGCGTGCATTCCCGTTCAATACAACTCCGCTCCACAGACCGGGGCGCAAGTTGTCTCGTTGAAGCGAAGTGAAAACGACCGGTTTTCCTTTTGTCCCGTTTGCGAAAATCTTTGATCCTCGCATAACTACCAAATACGCACCCGGAGCACCATAAACAGTGACGCCTGGATCTAGTGTGAGCGTTGATGATTGAGTGTTGTCAGCACCAATTCGAACATCGCCCTCCAAAACATAGGCATTTCCTGTGCTCAAAGCGAGAGTCGTATTGAGATAACTCCCCTTCACTGTGCACACCGGCCTGCCTTCGACTGTATCACTGCGAGGAATTGTTCCTGTTGGGCAAGCGGCAAAGGCACTTCCGCTCATCATCGTGATCAAGACCGTTAGGCCAATCGCTAGTTTGTTCATCATTTTTCTCCTCAGGGAGTTATGTGTTGTGGGGCCGTCCATTTCATACAGTAACTAGGCGGGATTTCGAAATCAGGAATCTGTTAGGATCATGTTAGGAAGACCTTTCCAGCAGAAATCTCACAAAGAATAAACCTTTCAGTTCCTCGCGTTTTGTCCAGGGTTTCAATACTTTCCTCATGGATACCTCGGTCTAGGAATAGACAAGTTATCGGTTAATTCAAATTTTTTGCGTGTTAGATCTATAGTTCGAATTTAGCATTCTGCTTATCTATCAAAAATATTCGGAGGATTCTTATGAAGAGATTGATATTTTTTGTCCTATTGGGAACTGTCATTTCAATGATTGGCTGTTCTGGTGACAGTGATTCTGGAAGTAGCGCTCCAGCTACGCAAGTCGCCGATGCCATCGGCTTGGTGGCTAAGGGAGTGGGAGCTATTGGCTCAGGAATGACTGGCACGGCTCTGATGGGTTCGATCAGGCCGATGACAGTGACTCAATTTAATACCAACCGCTGTGATAGCCATGGCAAACCCCTAGCCACTGCGGGTGGAGCGGATCTTTCGCAAAGCGATGAATTCTATCCCTACCTTCACACTTATTGCGCGGTCAGTATCAAAGATGGAGACACCGTTCGTGGAGGATTTGATTTGGTACAAAGTCTCATCTGCACCCTTGAAAAGGGTGGAATTGGAGTTCAGCGGAGCCACACAGGAGATAACTGGAAATTTTAACGATACGGACTGTTGGCCTGACGGCGGCCCTGGTGGAGAAACAGGCACGATCACCTTGTCGGCAGTTGGGAGTTCGCCAGCTAGCTTTAACTCACATTATACAAAGGGAGTTATATTTTCCGTCGCTTCCTTTGGCTTAACCTTTAAGATTGCGGCAAATCTCGATAGTGACAAAATCGAATTTATCACTCACAAGTCTTGGAGTGGAGCTGCGGCAGGAGATTCTGCAGGTGACATTGGTACGATGGCTGGTGAACTCACCAAATCAACTGGAGTCTTGAGATTCGAAAAACGGGACGAAAGGGTTCGATCAGACTGTGCAGCTAGCCGCTGTGGTTGGAATCGGCACACACGTCTTTACGCTGTGTTAACAATGTCGAGTGGCGGTGAGCCGCAAGGTGTGTCTTCAATTTCATACGGGTTTGCTGATATTCAGGCAGATGCAGCTACTGTTGGTGGCGCATCAAATGGATATGGCCGGATCATAACGGCTTCCGGCCCTTTGAGCTCTGGGATAAAAGCAAGAATCTTTTGCAACAACCCCTAGCAGAACATTAGCTGAGGTGGCAACGAGCGGGCAGTACTCTGAAACAACCAATACAGCTTGTGCAACTTCAGCTGGTTTTGATGATTCAGCGGACTGCACCTCAAATACAGGGATTGGTAATTTTTCTGCAAATACCAAATTCACATTACTTTCCAGCACATCAAGAACATCTGCTGATTCGTGGCTATCAACGTTTTCTGGGTTTAATTTCACCGCTGTTGATTTAGATACCGACAACGCTTTTAGTATTTTCGCTCAGAAATAAAAGTCCTTTTTTAAGGGGACGTTTTAAAGGAGGGCCAAGACCCTCCCTTTAAATTCAAAGATCCTTGCTTCCTACAGATCTAATCCTTGGCTTTCAGCAAATGATCATTCTCACTGATAAACTTCTTGATCTCATCAGAAATTCCCAAAAGCTTAAGCCATTGCCTTTGTATAAAGTCACTGGAAACCGGCCCATGCCATAAATTGAAAGCGCACCTTTTCGCTCACCTTCATGGACAAGGTGCCTGCCGCAGGCTTGGTCTTTTTTAGCGCTGCATTTTCTGCTCGTAATCGTTCAAGTTCAGCTTTGATATCTTCTGACATAAATACCTCTCTCATTTTGCGAGTATTATGGGGAGCAGATTGTTCTTTGGTCAACTTGTGTGTTTATGTCTCGCTTAGCCAAAAACCTAATATACATTTTTCCCGCGCGATTTGCCGTTGGGTTCCGCCGCTCTACGGCTCCACCAGCTTTCGCCTTCGCGTGAGTCGCAGTCGCGACGGCAAGCAGCCCAAAACCAGACCATATGCGGGGCTCGTCAAGCATAGAATGTCTTGTCCAGCGCAAATGTTGTGTGAAGAAAATGATTTGGCACCAGGTCTTTTAGAAACTGGAGAGAAGGGGAGAGAAACCTTTACCCCTTAGAATTATCTCTGTTGAAAAAATCTGTCTAATGCGGTACATCATCGGCGCTTCGATAGCCAAAATTATTATTTTTTTTTGAGTTAATAATTACAATCGCCACGTATGGTTTGCTCAAAAGTGGGTATCATCAGAAAGTCGAAGCAAACAATAGATTTTTAATTGTTGAAATTTATCGGACGGCGGGTTCGCCGCCAGGGGTGGGGAACATGAATAGGACGAGTGTCCTCTTGGCGTTGGTTTTGTTCTATCATACTATCATGCACCTATCTTTCCAGGCTTCAGCTGAACCTACTGAAAGAGTGGATGTTGTGATTATTGGAGCTGGGGCTTCAGGTTTGACTGCAGCCAAAGAATTTAGCGACGAAAATATTTTCTACACTGTTTTGGAAGCCTCTCCTCGCGTTGGAGGAAGAATTAGAACTGACCCGTTCCCGTTTGGTTTAAATATTATTTCAAATGCGGGCGCCGAGCTGATAGATAGTACTCATTGCGACGCTATTAGCCTCATAGAGGGACTGGGTTGTGAGTTGTGGAACGGCCAAGAAATGGCCTCGATATTTTTGAAATAAAGGGTCAGTTCTATAATTGGGCGGATTTGATTGAAGAAATATTTACTACTGAATTGAATGCGCTCAGCAAGATTCAGCAAATAATCTCTGCAGCTCAGAGTAGTTTGCAAGAACACCGTGAGTTAGACGAGAAGAGCGCAGCTAGCGTCCTCCTTCTAATTGAGAACGCACCGCTTTTGAAAGGGCTCATCGAAACTTTTCTGTTATCTGAATACGGTCTCCCGCTTTCCCAGCTCTCAGGGGCGATTCTTTCCGAAGTGATTCACATTGATATGGAAGGCAAAAGGATTGGACTCCTTCCCCAGAACGATGAAAGGTATATTGTAAAGGGCGGAACACAGATTTTTATTGATCGACTTTCAGATCGCTTGGGAAGGCAGATTCGGCTTAACCACCAGGTTACGGACATTATGGAAAACAGCGATGGGAGTTTTTTGGTTCGATACGAGAACGGCGGAATAACAAAAGACATCCAAACTAAAATCTTGGTATCTTCAGTCCCGTCATTTCAGTTTGTTAATATAAATCTACATGGTGATTCGTTCAACGGGATAAAGGTGGAAAAGGCAAAACAATTTGCTAGCAACGGCAAACTCATTCTTTATTTCTCAAAACGAATTTGGGAAGACTACAATATTTCTGGTAACGGAATGCTTGAAATGTTTTCTGCGCAAATGTGGGATAGTTCAGTTTTACAAAATACCTCATTTGGAAGTCTAACCCTTTATTTTTCAGACAAAATTCTCGAAACAAGTTCAGATGATGAAAGACTCTTATTATCAAAACGGATCCTCCGTGAACTTGAGAGAATAGTTCCAGGAATAACTCAGTATTTTATTCACGCACGTTACTACTCTTGGCCGTCTTCCTATTCAGATGCTCCTCGCCCAGGAGAAAAATGCTCCAAAAAAATGTCGTTTCTCGGACTGGTCGATTTTTTAGAATCGGAGAAGAGCATGACGATCTATCACAGGGATATGTTAATGGCGCCGTTCGCTCAGCGAAGACAGTAGTGAAAAATGTCCTTGATTCTCTAGGCTTGCACAAAATTTCTACCTGTCGATCGGCGATCGGCGATCGGCGTTGAAATCCGTTGAACATCGGACTTGCTTTCCGTTTCAAATCTCTTGCAGACTTTACAGACTCATTGATTTATTTGCGCAATCACCTTGCCAGATGGGACCCAGTTCTGACCCAAGCTGACCCAAGAAGGCCCAAATGGGGCTCAAACAGGTACCTGTCTAAGGCTTGTACATTCCTGGGGGATGGCACCTATTTCGTTCTAGCGCCCAAAACGACCAGAGGCCGGGCTTCTTGGGATATTTTGACGCCATCATAACGAATGGCATATTTTTAGCATTGAAATTGTCTCGTAGCTGCTCTATCAAGAGGAGTTGAGGCAGCGAAAGAGGTAGGCTGTTATGAAATTCATTTCAAGATCTCTTTTTTTGCGCGCTTTCGCTCTTGCGTCTCTATCCTTCTCACCCGTCGCATCGATCGCTCAGTCAAACCCGACCCTACCCCCTGGAGATTACGTTTACAATCCAACGACCGGTTCCTATGTTCCATTTGGCGGAGATCCAAACAGGAAGCGCACAGGCTTTGTGGAAGACGGCATTTCCGGTCGCTTTGCTGGGCAGTCGGATTCCAGAGTCGGTAACTTCGGACAGGATTGCGAAAACACTCCTGGTCTTTCTAAGAACGCCCGCCAAATCGAACAAGTGGGCCGGTTCATCAAAACAAAAATCGTCGGAAAGGACGGTCGCTGCCCGCTAAGATACGGGCCGGATGCAACAGACGCGGATCGGGCAATGTATGGGACGGGCCAGGTTTTCGATGACGAGGGCCAGTGCGGCCCTAAGGTGAAGGGCGTCGCAAAATGTGTTGGAACCGGGCATCTGGTTCATAACACGGATTTGGTTATTACAAGCGCTCATAATTTTGGGTACGGTGAGAATCGAGAGCGTCTAGCTGATCCGAGAAAGGGTTTCACCTTCACCACTAGAGTGTGGAGTCCAAAAACCGGAGGATATGTCATTCGTAGCTTTAAGGTGAAGGACGTTTTTTTCGGAACTGATGATCCGGGTCGATATCCACATTTGGATTACGCTTTTCTTCGCTTAGAGGAAGATGTCGGCAAGGTGGTGGATGGTCTTCCTGTACCCAAAAAATATCAGATCAATCCGTTGCCATTTAGAATTGTTGACAAGAGTAGAGCGCCCAATGTTGCCATGACAGCAGGGTACAATAAGGAAACGAAGGACTTCTCGAAGAATTGTGCGCCGTTTAGTCTTACGACAGCTACAAACGATGACCGCTTAGCGGAGGATCGAATTGATAGTCCTGAGAGTTTGTATTTTCATAAAGGAGACACTCTAGGAGGTGCTTCTGGTTCTGCAATCGCCCTTCTCGATGAGTCCGGCAAGCCCTATTATGCAGCTCTTCATAAGGGTTGGGATGATGGCGGAAGCTTGGGCCGTTCGAGATCAGGAGCAAGAGAATCTCAAGCAGAAAATCCCGAGGACGCTCCTGGTAGGATCGCTCGGAGAAATGTTGCTATCAAAGCCAGCACGTTCTACAAATCCTCTATGGATTTTGCGCGAGACGGAGCCCGCTGAAACAAAGGGCACCTAGGACTTTCAACTTTTGTCTGAGAAAAGGATTCCTAACTCGCTTCCATGCGTCTGGGCGATGTCCCTTTCAGATATGCTATTCATCACGTCTAAATAGAACGAAATTTTTATCAATTGAGTTTATCTCATTGAAACAATTGATTTTATTTCTGGATCTAAGTCCTAAAGTGAAACAAGTGGGATGCCGATAAGATACAGTTGATAGGAATTGGTGAGGTATTGACTCAGCACCTGAACCTTGCTTTTTAGGTCTTGCCGAAGGGATGTATTTGGTAACGCTCTCTTTTTCTCCAATAAGATTGAGTCTTCTGTTTTCTATTATATGTTGCTCTGGTCGAGCCTTCGGCCTTTCCTGCCCAATGGGCTACCGCGCTCAATCCTCCCCAATTGAATGCGTCAGGATTGATGGGAAGAGTCGTTTCGTACTGAGTAGCGAAGCTCTTGTTTTTTATAGACAGTACGTTTTACCTTGTGAGGCCGTTCTTGCCACTTACCCCGAATGTGGAAAGTACTGGTATAAATTCGCTTTGTTACAGGAAGCTAATTATTTACCAGAGCCTGCTTCGACGAAAGCACCTCCAAATGAAACCGAAAATGACTGCAAATTTGGCCAATCCTGCTCAGCGACCGAATCCGCCTCCACCCAACCCCCCACCAAGCCAACCAATATTGGCGGCGGCAGCAGCGGTGGCAATCGCCCCACCAAAACCACCACAGGAAAAACGGATTCCTCAGGCAAGGGGGGCGCCGCAGATACTGGCGATGAAGACAGCGCTTCAAGTTCCGCGCAGAATAATAAAAAGAAAAAGCAAGCGGGAGAAGAGTCCTACACAGGACAGAGCACTTCTTGTTGGACTGAGGATATAGGACAAGTGGCAGGCCAGCCGATGTGTGATGCCAATGGGAGTCCCTCTTGCTGGACAAAGTCTGCACAAAGGGAGAGTGGTCTTCCCCAATGCGGAGCTGATGGAAAGCCCGTGGCCTCTGCAAACGAAGGCAATGGAGGGGATCAAGCCACAGGTGGAGCCGGAGATCTCCCTCAGGGATTTCCTCAACCTCCAGAAGTAGAGGGTGATCGAGCTCTTTGCGAACAAGCGCATAAGAAAGCCTTCACTTGTTGCACCGATCCCGTCAAGTGTGTCTCTGGCCTTGATGGACCGAGTGCCAGTTCGATGACGGCAATGGGAACACTTAGTTGGCGCACAGGAATGATTGCTATGGGTGGAGCTTCAGGTGGAGATTCGGCAGGAATTGCGAAGAGCTGCGAGTTTATGAAGATCGTGGCATTGGGCGGTGCGGGTGCCAACACAGCTCTCGGTGGCAAGTGCTTCACTGACAAGGGCTCTTGCGAAGACAAAATGCACCGAAGTTGTGAACAAATATCGAAGAGTGCTGACAGAGTGTTCAAACCTCGACACAGTTTGGAGTGCCAATGGAGGCAAAGGTCCACGCTGCCCCTCCACTTGGGTGAGCGACTATCGTGCGGCCCAAGCCAATGCGGAAGGAAGAGGCACTCGATGCACAGGATACAACGCAAATGTCTCGGCCATGGGCAGCCAGGCCGCTCAGTCAGCTGCAGCAAGCAGCTTTTGCCGATCTCTGCCAAAAGCTGCCACAAATCAAGTCACAGGATTTCCTGAAGTCGATCAGCAGCCCGTCTTTAACGGTGATTGTAACGATCCCGTCAACGCTTCAAATCCCATTTGTGCGAATTGCAGAGGTCCCAATGCTCCAATCCGATCCCCTTTGTTCAGGATTGGGCGGGGGTAGTGCCTCGACTGGAAGTGGCTCTGGCAGTGGAAGCTCATTTCAGAACACAGGATTTGGAACTAGAGCTGCTGATGGCAGTGACCTCAGTGTGCCTGACACCAATGCACAGGTGCAAGCCCCTATCTTTGGTGAGGGATTGGGAG
>JADJVA010000022.1 GCA_016716765.1 Bdellovibrionales bacterium
AATTTTGGGGAATGTTTGATGGTTTAAAAGAAATGATGCTATCAATCAAAGAAATTCAGCCAGACTTACTGCAACAACGCTTTATCGGTGTTAGTGGAGCGAAACTACGTTTTGCCGATTGACTTCACTGGCGGTGCAGCATTTGATTGTTGTGAGTTGTTAAAAAAGTGCAAGCGTAACCGGGCGTTCAATTGGACGATTTGCTGGCAAGCTGTCCTATGATTGATCGCTATCTGGCGATCTTTTTTATTTAATTAACAAGAGGAGTTAGAACTGTTAAGGAAAATATTTCAAAAATTTCGATTGGAAAAAATCATCTGCACATGCCTAACTTTCTAATGAAATTATTTTATTGGAGCTAAGCGATATTGAGCATATAGAGAGAATTAGTTTCAATCGGTAGAGAACTTAAGGAAGGCAAGTCATATACAACGATTCATTGAAGATCGTTGTTTGATTTTTCGTAACTACTCAGGTACTCAATGCCAGCTCCTGCAGGTTGTGGAATTTTAGATACCATTCTATTTTCTAAAATTAAAAATCTTTTTATTAAGAAACTTAACAAAACAGTATTTAACTTCTTTAAATGTTTTATTTTCATAAAAATGTTTTCGTAGAAAATTTTCCTCCTGTAAATTTTCCCGTGATTGCTTATAAATTTGAAACCCACTGTAAGCTCATTGAGTCGTTCGCCCTGTCGGCGGGAAACCAAAGCTGTTCCCATTGCTTATTAAGTTCTGCGACTCTGAGTATACCCAAGCTTAGACTCCCCGTTTCCACGCCAACTCGCCTTTTTCTTCTGACGGTGTCAATGATTTGATCGCAGCCTTTTTCAATAAGGCCACTCCCTATCATTTTACCTGCTTTTTATGAAGTTGATAATCAATAATTTCATCTCGATGCTTTCAAGATAACCGATGAGTTCAAGATATTTTTTTCTTCGTTTTTAGCCTGAACTTTTTTTTCTCAAATAATCTAAAACGGTATAGATTTCCCCCGCGCCACAGATGATAAAAACATGAACTTTAAATGGCGGTCTTTGTCTGCTTTAGTAAGTGCAATCATACTCATTAAATCCGTAATTTCTTACCTAAATGATACCAGTCTAAAATAATAACCAGCAGAGTTCCAAACACTGCATATAAATCCTGACGAATGACTTTAGCTCCATCTATACGGCGACAATCGGGAGTGGCTCGGATTCCTTTCCATACTCCTGCGGGAGCGATTTTTTAAGAACATCAGGAGAAATGATCTCTTGTCCTTGATCATTAATTGGAGCCATCATATATTCAAACTCTTTATTTTTTTGAAGCATGATGATGTTTGCAAAGACAGGGTGACGACTTCTTTTAACATCATTAAGATGAGAATCTTTTTAACTATTTGTTTATGAACGCGATTTAATTTCGACCTCGGACTTGAATCGCATCTTCAAAGACTAAAATTTCTCGACTTTTAGGATTATAAATCTCTATTTCTTCTTTAATTTTGGAAAAATCAGTTCAGGGTTACTCAATTGTTCTTTCACTTCATTTTGTAATCTTTGGCTGATCTCTACCGTTTTATCAACAACAGGTTGTCGAACCTTCCTGGTCACTGAGGTTGCCGATCTCCTGTCACTCGACTGATCAGATTCGCAACCTGCGCATAACTCAAACGATTACTATAATAGGCCGAAAATTCTTGGAGTCAAATCACTGATATACCGTTCTTTAAATTGATCCGTCAAATCAAAATAAGTCTCCTCTGGTTGACTCGGAGCGAGAGTCTTTAAATCGCTGTACTTTAAACTCAAATCGCCCATGAGGCGTTTTAATTACTATCGGCGTTCTACCATTACAAATTAGGTCTTTTTTTATCTTTAATAAAAAGCCGATTAGGCGGCTTCAGTAAATCTGCTTCAATATCAGGTAATGCATTTCGCTTAAAATCCTCAACTGCACCTTCAATATCAGGAAACTTCGGCTTTTTCAATCAAGCGGTATCTCTTTAGGGATCGACGATCAATAATGCGACCCTGATCATCTCGAAGCGTGAGTTCGATGGTAGGCATCAATATTCTCCAAGAGGAAAAAAGTTTCTCTTATCAGTATATGCTAATTTACTATCACGGGAAAATTTACAGAAGAGGATTTAGAGTTGCTCATAGATCCCATTTGTTTATCGTTATCCCATATGCATCTTCGACTGCCGACTCCGGGAAGAAATCCATACTGCCTTTGTGCAAAGGAGAGGAGGGCAGTCGTTGAGTTGATCCTGGATTTAGGCACGCAGGTTGAAGGATGGGCTAGGCAACTAGAAACGTAAGCGATGGCACTCAAAGAATACATGCCTCAGTTAATCAAAAACAGCCAAAACAGCAGTGAACCCAGCAAATTCCGCGCTCTCCCTACTTAGACCCACTTTTAATAGGTCGATTAATGATTTCAGAGCAACCTAATAATAAAGGAAAAAAAAGCACTCTTAAGGTTAAAAAACACCCCATTAACTAGAATAAATCCACCCCCAAATCTCAGACTTAAGAAAGAGAAGACACAACAGACTTCGCCAGATTAAGGGAATTGGGCAGAAAGGCGCCGCCGCCATGTCCATAAATAATTGCACGCCACAATGCCTCCCAACTTTCGATAAAGAACGGTAAGTCCTTTGATTTTGATCCACAGCAGGTGCGAATGAAAACGCTGCCGAGAAGCTGGAAAAAAAAGTACCCCATTCTCGCACCGATCAATGAGACCAGCATATCAAGAGCAAAAACCGTCGCCAAATACTGCTGGTCATGCCGAAGTTGTGTTCAAACCTCACAATCTCGATTCTTCAGGATGATAAACGTTTGGTTCTCAATATGCCAGACTGCGGCCTCCTTTCATAACAGGGTGAACATTATTCGTATTTAATTTGATGTCAGTAACCCAGGAAAAATGAATTCTTTGCCTTCACGAATCTCCCAGTAATCCAAAAGTTGACGAGTAAGTCAGGTGTGACTTGTTCAAAGGAATATCATTAATCCATCGGTAGCCACGGAGAACTTGATCCTCTCCCAATACCTCAAATTCTTCACACTCATTCTTAAAAACCCGATTTTTAACCTCATCAAACATTGATTCTTGTCCATCGGGCTTTACCGAAATGATATAACCAACCCTTCAGTTCTTTCAATAGCTTGATGTGAGGGCCATTCCAAACAGGCTATCTTCAACCACGCAGATTGGCCAGTTCGGAAAGGCTTCCAGAAGCTGTTTAACCAAGCGTTTACTGGCATTCAGTTCACAGTCATTTTGGTCTCTCCATCTTGATGAGTAATGGCTTCCAGGAAATAACGGTAAGACCTGTTTCTGATCAGGATGCACGATCACTGCGGCTAATAATTGATGATAATAACCTGTTTCCGCCATTCCGATGATGACGCGCACAACATTGTGCAGGCAACTGATCGATGATGAAGCAAATTGCCCCGTCCCATCAATGCTGACTAAAAAACCCTCGAGATAACGAAAACCTTCTAAAAAATGATGGTCGTACAATCGCTGGTTAATGTGAATAAATGGCGCCCGAATTTCCGCCGGATTGACCTGATCACATACCGACCAAGTTGCGTGTCACAGGGGCCTGTTTAACACCATATAATAGACATTATCAATAACTGATTTAACAGAAAAATTTTTACTCAATTTATTGATTAATAAAAACTACATAAATTAACAAAAATTAAATAAAAATATTATTAAATTTATCTCTGTTATTTTAATCATTATAAAAATGTGTTCATTATTTAAGATGGCATCTTTAAATAAAGATGTACCTCACTATGATAAGTTAATAACAGAGTCGATGATTACTCCGAAAATTATGTAATCCACACGCCAATTCCATGACGTGATCCTCATAATTATCTTGAGTATTTCTAAATACATTTTGAACAATATGTAACCGTTTGACGCCCGCAATACATGTTCTACTCCCACCCGAGTTCGGGAGATAATACGATTGATTATCTTATCACCAAAGGCTCAGTTGTTCACCCTTCGATTTTTCTTGGGTTGATGGATCGTCACTTCAGGAAGGGTGAACCCTTGAAAGCCCGTATCTTGATAAAGATCGCTTGCCTTCAGGAGCCGTAATGTGTTCTTCATCTGCGATTTTTTTATCGTGTTCCTCCCCTCTTGTGTGGGACTTAAGTATTTAACTTGTTGATCTAAAAGACCGCTTACGATTCCTTTTTACGGTGTGTTCCCCTTCCTTACCACTAAAGAATCGCTTTTGGCGGTCGGGGTCTTTCGGGCGCTGAATCCGTCTCTCCGTACCATCAATGGCAAAATCTTGCGGTTCCTCCTCCAGCCAGTTTTCGGATCATTTCTTCCAGAAGTTCGCGCTGGAAGATGATCCATTCGCTTCAGCGTTTCGCGCAAAATCCGACTCAATTGATAAATTAAAAAAATGGGCTTGTCCTTGACTCATTCCAAACAGATGGGCTAACACTTCCTGAAGCGGATAGGTTTTGAGATAAAAGAGAATAAATAAAAGTCTATCTTCATGTTTCGTTAAAATAGGTTTCCGTCCTCCTTTGCTTGGATCGCGTTGACACGATTGTGTCTCTTCCTCCCATGCTTGGCTAAATGACAAACATAACAACTCAAACTCATCTCGGTTTAAGCTCGTCATAGCTCTTAAAGTTTCTGGCTTCTCTTTAACATCATCATAATTTAAAATCATAATAAGCATCTCCAAAATTTAATAATAAAATTATATCATAAATTTTAGTTTCTGATAATGTCTAATGATTTTAGATTAGCCCGAATTCGCTCCTCATTTCGTTGCTCGTCAAATTTTAACAACGAAGGAAATTTTAAGCCAAAGACCGCTAAACCAGACATCAGAACATCCGGTAATGAAAATTTGCTGACCATAACGGCGGGCGTCAGGAATCTTTTCAAAAGCTTTTCGAGCCTGATTCAGTAGCGTCGGCGCCGACACATATTTATTTAAAGAGTTTGGTAAAGGGCGAGAAGGTAATTTCTTCATGATTAACCATACCCGATAAGTTTTAACTTCAAAACCCCAAAAACTCAAAATCAAGGTTAACAAACACCTTCTATAATACATTGATTAAATTGAGCTTTTCAAGAGACCGGGAACTGCTGCAGTAAACCCCCTTCCAGTGATGGTTATGGTAAACCGAAACGAACGGAAAGTCTGAGAAAGCCAGGTCAAAAGCCCAATGGGGGTCAACCTGGGCATCAAGGCCAGACCTTAACGCGGTGTGAGCATCCGGATCGGATTGAAATTTATACGGTGAGAGCTGCCAACAGTGTGGTTCTTCGCTCGGTCGGGTGAAGTAACGGCGCACGAAGAGCGTCAAGTCTTCGACCTTCCTGCGATCCACATGGAAGTGACGGCGCACCGGATAGAGATCAAACGCTGCCCCGGTGTGGCGCAGAAAATCGGGGCTTATTTCCCCACGGGGTGTCGGGTCCGGTGCACTACGGCCCTGGCGTAAAAACTTGGGCGGTTTATTTTCAGACGCAGCATTTTGTGCCGGTCGATCACGGCCCAGATTTTTGAAGACCTGCTCCATCATCGGATTGCGGAAGGGACGCTGATCAAAGCCGGACAAGACTTCGTAGCGGAAATTGAACCGGCCACGGGGGCGGTGAAAGAGCCATGACGCCAAGCGGCGGTGTTGCACGCCGATGAATCGGGAATGCGGGCGAAAAGGGAAACTCCATGGAAACCCTGTCGTGGCTACGGATAAGCTAACGGATGACACGGTTCATGCGCAGCGGGGCCAAACCGCCATGGAGGATGCGCGGATTCTGCCGGATTTTAAGGGATGGGTGATGCACGATCATTGGAAACCCTACTTTGGTTATGTCGATTGCAGCCATGCTCTTTGCAATGCGCATCCTCTTCGGGAATTGCAGTTTATCGAAAAACACTATGGACAACGATGGGCCGCGATGATGGCGGGTCTCCTCCTGGAGATCAAACAAGCGGTCGCAATAACCCAAGACCAGGGAACCCCGGCGTTGCCCGCTGAAGCGTTGGCGCGGTTTGAACGGCGCTATGATCAAATCGTCAATGCGGGGTATCTCGTGAATCCGCGTCCACCGCCCAATCCAGGGGAACATCGAAAAGAGAGGTCACCCTGCCCAAACACCGCCGCTCAATCTGCTGGATCGGCTGCAGGATTTTAAGCCGCAAACCTTGGCGTTCATGACGGACTTCCGCGTCCCGTTTGATAATAACCAAGCGGAACGGGATGTACGTATAGGGTTAAGGTCAAACAAAAGGTCTCAGGCAGGGTTCAGGACGCTAGATGGCGCAAAAGACTTTGCGCGGATTCGGGGGTATCTCTCAACGGCTCGCAAGAATGCGGTGAATGTGTTTACAGCGATCCAGGATGCGTTCTGCGGTAAACCCTTTATCCCAGCCTATGCTTCTCAATAAGAAGCTGTATTCAACAACCATGAGAAATGAAGCTTGTAGATACCTGAGTAGTTACTGAATTTTGTTAAAAGGTTGTGTCGAAGCGCTTTTATGGAGTTATTGAAATACAAAAAGAATACCTTTGATTGCTATGATTCCCAAGCAAATTATTCTTATGAAGATGAAATAGAAAAAGTAAATTTTTGTTATTTCAAGTTCTCCAAAAGTTTTAGGTAAAATAAGCCAGGAATGAACTAGATAATCCTCACCACCTATCAGTTTTAGGTAAAATTTGAAGCGGATAGCTTTAGGTTGAGAGGAACGATGGGAACCGTCAGAAAACTGGCTGATGAGGTGGAACGAGGGCTTGGCGAAGCGCATCCGCGACTGCGCAAGACGGTGGTCAAGAAGCTTGCGTTGGCGGTGGGCGCGATGATCGAGGGCCAAACGCCGAACACGGTGGAACGGCCAACCTGCTGCCGTTGGAAACGGAGCGTCAGGACATCGCGAACAGTGGCTGAGGCGTTTGCTGAAGAACCCGCTGCTGCCCGGCTCGGCGCTGATGGAGCCATTTGCCACGGAGGAACTGGCCAAGGCCTGTCGACACGGTCAGACCGTGTTGCTGAGCCTGGACCAGACCGACCTGAGTGACCGGATGGCGGTATTGATGGTGAGCCTGCGGTCGGTGACCGGGCGCTGCCGCTGGCGTGGCTGGCCAAAGAAGGGGCGGCCAACATCGGGTTCGAAGGCCAGAGGACCGTGCTGGAGCAGGTACTGGCCTGGTTACCGGAAGAGGCGGAAGTGGTGCTGTTGGCGGACCGGTTTTATCCCTCATCCGATCTGTTCGGCTGGCTCGAGGCCCAGGGGCTGGGGCTACCGGCTGCGACTGAAGGGCAACCTGCTGGCGGATCCAGGCCATGGCGCCGAGGTGACCACCGGGGAGTTGGCGCAAGGCGTGACCGAACGCCATCTGCCGGGAGTGAGGCTGTTCGCACGGGGCGTCATGACGAACCTGGGCATTCTTCACGAGGCCGGCCACCCCGAGCCGTGGATCATTGCCATGGACTGCACCCAACCGGGCGGCGGTGCTGGACTACGCCGCGCGCTGGGCCATCGGGCCGATGTTCTCCGACTTTAAGGGCCGGGGCTTCGAGCTGGGAGGCTCGCAACTCGGGCACGACGACCGCCTGGAGCGGCTGATCCTTATCATGTCGCTGGCGATGTACTGGTGTGTCCGCATCGGTCAGGAGGATGCCTTGAACCGCCCGACGCCGCTCGAAAAAAAACACAACAGCAGAGCGATCCAGGCCATTGGAGCTTCAAAAGCTCCAGCGTAGCTTAGTATCCTGGTTCACCCGGGGACTGCGCCGCCTGAAGAGGTGCCTGCAAAATGACATCCCCCTGCCAGCGTTTCATGGGGGCGTGAGAAACTGATAGGTGGTAAGCTAGATAATCTTCGGGCAGCTACCTGTATGTCAATTTTATGGTATTATGATGAGTTATCTGAAAGTTGGCTACCTGATGATTTTGAAACTCATCTTAGCAGTAATACTATAGCTCTCCTATGCAGGTTGTGGAATTTTTAGCCACCATTCTATTTTTCTAAAATTAAAAATCTTTTATTAAGAAACTTAACAAAACAGTATTTAACTTCATTAAATGTTTTATTTTCATAAAAATGTTTTCGTAGAAAATTTTTTTCCTCTTAACCAAACATCTTCAACTGGATTCTGATCAGGGTATTTGGTTCAAACAAAATGAAGGTTACTTTCCAATTTTTTTCTTCTACCTCTCCGTTTATTTTATTCAAATAATCCTGAACTTCTTTGCAACAGTGGTAGGAGGCTCCATCCCAAATAATAATGAGTTTCTTATCCTTGTTTAGCGCTTGTAAGTGCTGGATAAATAAAACCGTATTTTCTCCATTTCCTCGATCATAGGAGGTGAGAACAAAATCTTTATTATAAAGATTCAGCGCCCCATAATACGTCTGTCTGTCGTTAGGATTCTCTATTGGAATCTCAATTCTTTGGTTTCGTCTACCCCAGACATACCCTGTGGTATCATCTGACAATAAATGACACTCATCTTCAGCAAAAACAACCACTTCTCCAGCGATGAGATCTCGGCTTGCTGTTCTTCAAGTTTCTTCTTAATCTCTTCCCGTTTAAGCATCACTTTATCTTCATCCCGCTCTTCGTTTATCGTTTGGGTTTGATGCCAACTCAGTCCAGCCTCTTTCAGCTTATCGTAATAGGATTGCTTCGATTGATAAATCACTCCATAATGAAGCTCAATCCAATCTCTTAATTCTTCCACACTGTAATAAGGTTTATCTTTCAAATGAAAGAAAATTTCAAAAACGCTGGGATTCCGTTAAAAGTCCAGTACCCCTTTGTAATTAACTCGTAACCCCTCTGCGCCTTCATTTTCACAGATCACTTTCCATTTGCTCACAAAAGAATCAGACACATCTAACAAAGCACAAATCTCTTTTGTTTTGAAATTATGAATGAGCATTTTTTACTGCCAGTGCTCTTTTTATTTCAAGCCCCTCTAGTGAACTAATAATATCATCTAAATTTAACATGACTCAATTCTCCTATAAAAATAATTATTAATAACTATAAATTTTTCAGAAGGGTGTGTTGAAAAATTCCACAACCTGTAAATGATTTCTATACTGCAATTAATTATTTGAAGTGTAATGCTGAGATGA
>JADJVA010000023.1 GCA_016716765.1 Bdellovibrionales bacterium
TCTGCGCCTCATGGCGACAGGGTTTGCCTGTCGGCATACACCCTCAGCGGGTGTTCGGTTGTTCAGCGCCTGATGAGGACGCTGGTCATTGTAAAATTTGAAGTAGTCCTCCAGTCCTGGGTAGGCCTGATCCAAGGTGTCATAAGCCTTCGGACACCTCCTCATGTATTTGACGGATCGCCATAACCGTTCCACAAAGATATTGTCATGCGCCCGTCCCCGCCCATCCAGCTGATCTGAATCCCGGCTTGTGCCAGACGCCCGGAGAAGGCCAGACTGGTAAATTGTGTCCCCTGATCCGTGTTGAAGATGATGGGCTGGCTCTGCCCCAGCGCCTCCTCCAAGCACTCGGCAAAACGGGTTTCCAAAGTGTACTACAGCCGCCACGCCAAGACCTTGCGGCTGTACCCGTCCGGATCGCCGCCAAGTACACGAACCCGCCCGGCACATGGATGAGGTGATATCCGTACTCCATACCCGATCGGGCACCGTCACGGTCACCCCTCGCAGCAGGTAGGGTAGACCTGAGACCGGATCGGGCGTCACATGCCGCCGGCTTCGGGTAAATCGCCTGCAATCCCATCTCGGCCATCAACCGGATCACCCGCTTACGGTTGACCGGATAGCCGCGCGCCGCAACACCGCCGTCATCCGCCGACCCCGTAAAACGGATGAGCCGTATATTCTGATCAATCCGCCGGCGCAGTTCCTGATTCAGCCCCGCTTCCGGGAACCGGTGATGCATACCAACCGCTCCGCGACAGACCCAGCAGATGGCACTGGGCCACTAGCGAGACCTCGGGGTCCCGGTTGATCCAGCCGCGCCCCTCACCCCCTTAGTGGGTTCAGTCCGGACTTTTTCAACCCACTCCAGTTGGACTTGCAACCGCCCAATCTGACCATACAGCGCCTCGACCTCCTGACCCTCGTCGGGGCGGCGTCGGCCCGTTTGCATTCCGAACAGTGCCTTCAATCCCTCTGGGCTTCCCGCTTCCAAGTGGTCACCGGTTTTGGATGGACCTCGGGACCCCGGGCAATCTCGTTGACCGTCTTGCGACCCGCCAACGCGTCCATCGCAACCTGGGCCTTGAACTCAGCACTGAAAACTTTCCTCTGCATCTCGCCACCTCTTCCTCAGATGTCTTACGTTGCAGAGTACCACCTTATTTGCCTGTCCGAAATTTGGGGTCCATTATTCCGCAAGGCTCTGCGCTGATGGATTTTATTGCTGAAATGGTTTGGGGTTATGCCGATCTTCAAATTGTTAAGAGGAAAATCAACAAAACACCGGTAACAGATTATTTTATTCTTCATATTCGTGACGACTATCGGATATTTGTTAACAATCTTCGCTTGATGGCGCTCTCATACTAAAGCTACTTACGGAAACAACGATTTCATTAGGGCTAAAGCTTAATCCTTCCAAAACCAAAGCTAGTGACGATGTTGTTCGGGCATCGATCAAGGCAGATAAGATTGCATGGCTCAATCGGGAAAAAAGAGCTAGAAGTTTACAGAAGAATCTTCTAATTATTCACGATCACGCACTTCAGTTTCCAAATTCTGGAAGTCTGCACGTCGCATTGAAGGTAGAGTATCATAAACGGCTTTCAAAATTTAAGATTATTAGAGAGCGTAACATTCCTTTGATCGCGATCTTGATTGATATTGCCTACCGCAATCCGAGAACTTATTCGGTGTGCTCCGCAATACTCAGCAAATTATTGAGCTTCCTAGATGCGCCGGAAATAAACAAATAATCAACAAAATTAAATAAGTTCTACAGATACCAAATACGGACACATAAAATCTGAAGCAACGTGTAACCTTTCCTGTCAATAAGGGAATTGATTCATGACGAGCCGTTGTGCAGACTTGTAGCTGGTAATGCAGAAAAATTTGGAATATTGATTGGATAACATCCTGTGACCTTAAACAAGCGGTAGATGCAAAAAGATAATCGACGGCACGATTTTTGAATGGGATTGAGCCAATCATTCCATCGGGGAGATCGATTTGTTTATAGAAAAGACTTTGAATGATTATTACGAATGACTATCCAATTGGAAATCCTGGGAAGGACCAGCCTCACCCAAAAATTTCTACGAAAAAAAACCATCGGGCAAGGAGATGACTCATGAGGGTGATGGAATACCTCTGCAAAATGGTTCGCTCCGCTGCCGTTCATAACCCTGAAGCCCAAGTAGCGCCCACCTGTATTATCTGGCCAGATAAAGAACGCCAATGGGAAGCAATAATTTCGCGTTTGTCAAATCGAAATCCCGGAACTATCACTCTAGGTGATTACGCCCGACAAGCGTACTGGCCTGCTATCTGGCTTCGGTGCGTCATTTCAGGCAAGGTACGAGTGCGTTATCCCCCAAGATAAAACGCCAGTCTTTTACCTACCCGGTGTTAGCCGTCAAGATTTGCGCGCGGTGGAAAGCTGCCCGGATTACCTAAAACCATTAGCCGAATTGCAATATCGCGGTGTGATCTGGTCCCAACTCAATGCAAAGGACTGGACAATTTTTGCGTTTCTAAAGTCGGATCAAGGTGGTCTCGGGTTAGATGAGCCCAAGACAACGAGACAAAGAACGCTATGCAGCTTGCCTTATGTCGCATCCTGGATGAAGAGATCGATTTGCTCAAGGGAAAACACCTCGACAAGGACTATTTCAACACCTTGCTTACCGGTGGCGATCCAGCACGAGATGTCCTTCAATGGCTAGACCAGGCGGAAGTTTTTCGCACGAGTCGAGGTGATAATGAGTGGAAGGCGTTCATCGAAATTTGCAATCACAACTTGCCTTCAATCCGCAAAATGCCGGTGCCCTTGCAGGGGCAAACCAAACTTGCTACTCATGAAGGCCCTTGGAAGGCGGTATGGGAGAGATTTTGGGAAGCTCCAAAACGATATCCAAACATTCCTAACCAGATTCGCAAGTGTAAAGCGCCCATCTTCGATCTTTTTTCTGGCCCTGAAACTTATGGCGGCTGGCCCCAGTGGAATGATGCTCAAGAGGATGAGCTACGCCGGGCGTTGGTAGCACTAAGTAATATGCCCTCCCATGATGCTCGTAAACAGATCATAGAACTATCAAAGCGACATTCCAGTAGACAACAGCTTATCTGGGCTGAATTGGGTGAAGCTTCTTTAGCCCTTGCCTTAGAACCCTTGACAATCCTAGCTGAAATATCAGCAAGTGCTCTTGCTGCCGGCTCTATTGAGGAGCTTACCGCTGGATATAGTAATTTCGGGTGGCGTGCTGATGACGCAGTTGTTCGAGCGCTTGCTTGCGTAGAAAAGCAGGAGGATTTAGCAGCAGTCGCTACGGCGCTCCGCTCAATTTATCTTCCTTGGGCTGAAGAATCCGCGCGGTATTTGCAGAGGCTTGTTGGTGAGCTTGGCTATCCTGTGGAACAGCATCTACCTCTAAAATCGCTGCATACACAGATAGGGAATGTGTCCTATTTGTCGATGGTCTTCGTTTCGATGTTGCTAAGCGACTGATAGAAATTCTTAGTGCTGTGGGATGTGAAGTTGAAGAAAGAATTTCCGGGCTGCACTACCAAGCGTTACTGCACAGGCAAAGCTGCTGTAACGCCTGTGAAAGACAAGATTACTGGCAATGCAGCTAACGCCGATTTTGAACCCTGTGTAGCTAATACAGGTCAATCTCTCAAGGTGGCTACCACCTCAAGAAACTACTTACCGATTCTGGTTGGGAGATTCTGGAACGCTCAGCTAACGGTAGTGGAAGTGGTAATGCGTGGTGTGAGTTTGGCGATATTGACCATGAAGGCAATAGTGTTCGGCACACTTATTGGGTAGACAAAATGATGTCTCGATGTTCATCAGTCATTGGATGAAGTAATAAATTTTTAATACAGATTAACCAGTGAATAGAAATTTTCCACAATTTTTTCAATTTAGATCCAAGAAAAGAAACCAAACTGTATTCTACGGGCAATCGAGAACTTCCTGTTTTCCGTAAATGATCTTCTTTCTTTGAAGAGGAATCTTTTAAAACTCGCAGGGCTTCTTTTTGGCTTTCTTGCTCTTTAACAAGCGTTTGCTTAAAGTAAATTAAAAGAACGTAAACAATTAAATAAATGTAAAATTGAATTTTGACTCCATTCGGTTCGTGGTTCCACAAATGGAGGGCATCCAGTGTTCGCTTTATACCCCTGAAAAATAACTCTACTTGCCAGCGATAAGCATAAAGAATAATGATCTCACTGGTCTTTAAATCCAAACGATTTGTAGTCATTCGATACCATTCACCAAAAACATAAAAACAAACTAAACGATAAGTCACTTTCGATTTATCACCTGAAAAAATAACGAGCGCATCGGTGACTTCTGAAAGGTAAAAGTTCCATGATTCGGGAATATTCACCTCAAGTACCGTTTGAATAGATGCTCGCATATTGTAGCGAATACAGGTAATAAAAAACGCTTGCTTTTCCGTAACTCGTTGAAAAATATCAAAAGAAAGATAACCCCGGTCCGTGATAGAGGTCACCCCAGCTTCCAGCAATTCCATGAACACTTTTCGCTCGGAATAATTCGCTTCACTACTAATAAATTGTACAGGAATCATGCGATTAAGTTCATAAGCTAAATGCATCTTCAAAGCTTGGCACGTGGAAGTATATTTGGCCCATTCCATGTTTTTAAATGCAGGAAATAACGAACCATCCAACAATATGAAACGCCCTAACGTTCTTATCTCAAGAAGATCTTTAATCTCAATGATTTCTATTAATTTAGCAAAAATACGCTGAAATACCTCTGGCTTATACCGTGAAAATGCTTCCGAATACATCGATGGCGATGCTAAAACAAAACCGAGCTTTTTTAAATCAGGATTTGTTTTTATTTCTGTGATTAGCAAACGAATCGATTGGGTTTTATTCATCACTGCATCAATCAGACTCACCATAAAATAGTACAGTGATAGCTTGTAAAGCTTCTCATCATTTTTAAGCGATTCTATTTCTTCCTTAATGAATAGAATCACCGGTTCAATAATCTTTTCAAAAGTCAGCATAGTTTCATTTCATCAGAGGGTACTGCCCACCTAGGTGACTCGCTTCCTCTACCCCAGTCGTCGCTGGATTAAACTAGAGTCCTGAGGCAGGCAGTGAATTGTGATTTCACATAACAACTTGATTACAAATTAGAAAATTATATCCTAAAGTTAACAGCAATTGCTATGCCGAACACTATTGCCATGAAGGCCATGATCGCGGTTGGAAACTAGCAAAATATGTCGAGAGCATGTTGAGCGAGATCCGGGAGCGGGTTCTTCAGCTTTTCAGGGCGGGATGGAAGAGTATTCGTATAGTTACAGATCATGGCTGGCTTTTGTTGCCCTGGCGGCTTACCGAAAATGAACTTACCCAGTGCGCTTTCCGATAATACATGGGGCGCTGTGCTGTCATTAAACCGGGTGCAGTTACCGAAGAGCGTATGTATCCTGGTATTGGAATCAGGATCAGCACTTCGCCCTAGCTGACGGTATTAGTTGCTTCCGTAAAGGTGAGGAATATGCGCATGGAGGTCTGAGCTTTCAAGAATGTCTTACATTAGAATTAAGTATTCATCCAAGGAGTTCTGATATACCAGGGGTATCCGTTGAAGTTGCCGATGTTGTCTGGAAAGGATTGCGGTGTACTATTGTAGTGGAAGGGCAAATCACGAGGCTAAGTGTTGATGTTCGCACACAGCCAGGTAATGCCTCATCGAGCGTGGTTGTAAGCGCAAAGACTATAAAAGAAAATGGGGCAGCTTCCGTAGTTGTTGAGAATGAAGAACTAGAAGGAACTGATGCTACTGTTGTAATACTTAACTCGAATGGAGAGCTAGTTGCCCAGATAGCTACAGTTATTGGTGGGGGTCATAAGTGATTGAATTGGACTCGATAGATAAAAAATTAGCTTCCTCCCTAGAAGGATATTTAGTTCGCAAAGACTTGGTCAGGACCTTCAGCCGCCAGTTTCCGGTGCCAACCTATGTGGTTGAATTCCTACTAGGGCGTTATTGCGCAAGCATTGATGAAGATGAAATCCAAGAAGGGCTTGAGATTGTTGAGCGACAACTTAAGTCACGTACCGTTAAGGCTGGTGAGGAAGAACTTTTTTAAGTCTAAGGCTTTTTAGGGATGGAGAGGTAAAGCTCATTGATATAATTACAGCCCGATTGGATCAAAAGACAGATTCATATATTGCAACCCTTCCAAGTTTGATGCTTACAGATGTAAGAATTGGCCCAGACTTGGTCAATCAGCATGAGAGAATGCTGACAGGTGGATTTTATGCTGAAATCAGTCTTCGTTATGATTCAGCGATTGCTCAAGAAAAGAAAGGCCGTCCTTTTGGAATAGAAGGTTTACGCGAAATTCAGCTCTCGAAACGGGATGTCTTAGATATTCTCTCAGAAGCACGTACAAGTTTTTCCACTGAAGAGTGGAAAGGCTTGTTACTGCGCAGTATCGGAATCGAGCCGCTGTCTCTTTCTGATCGGCAGAAGAACGCTTTCTTACTACGTATGGTACCGTTCGTTGAACGCAACTATAATTTAGTAGAATTGGGTCCGCGTGGTACTGGAAAGAGTCACCTGTTCCAGCAAATATCGCCTTATGCGCATTTGATTTCAGGCGGTAAAGCTACGGTAGCTAAGATGTTTGTCAATAATTCGACTGGTCAGCGTGGGCTAGTTTGTCAGTATGACGTTGTCTGCTTTGATGAGGTATCTGGCATTTCCTTCGACCAGAAGGATGGCGTTAACATCATGAAAGGCTACATGGAATCTGGTGAATTCAGCCGGGGCAAGGAAAGTATCAGGCTGATGGTAGCTTAGTGCTGGTCGGAAACTTTGAGGTAGACGTTGAGCATCAGCAACGCATCGGTCATCTCTTCGGCCCGATGCCACCCGAAATGAAAGATGATACAGCTTTCATGGATCGCATCCATGCTTATCTACCTGGTTGGGATATACCAAAAATTAGCAAAGAACTTCTCACTAACCATTTTGGTCTTGTCAGTGATTTTTTGTCTGAGTGTTGGAGTCAGCTACGTAATCAAAGCCGAATATCACAACTTCAAAACCGCATATTCTTTGGTGGGGCGCTAAGTGGTCGTGATACCAATGCAGTAAATAAAACCATCAGTGGACTTCTGAAGTTGCTTTATCCAGATAGTAGTGTTTCCATCCCTGATGAAGAAATTGAATGGGCAGTCAGGATTGCATTGGAATCAAGGAGGCGTGTTAAAGAACAGCAGAAGCGAATTGGAGCAGCAGAATTTCGCAACACTCATTTTAGCTATGTTATGGGCGCTGATGGTGTTGAAAAATTTGTTTCCACACCAGAGTTGCATAGCGAAAATAGTGTTAGCGCTGATCCACTAGAACCTGGCCAAGTGTGGACGATTAGTCCTGGTGGAGTAGATGATCACTCTGGCCTTTACCGTATCGAAGTTAACGAAGGTCCTGGTTCAGGTGTAAAGGTTCTCAATAAACCGATTCCTCCAGCGTTTCGTGAGAGTGTTAGTTTTGCAGAGGCCAATCTCAATGCTCGATCAATGCAGTTAGTCGGTGATAAAGACCCTAGACAACACGAATTCACAATTCAACTGCGGGCTTTTGATACATCTAAGTCGGGTGCTAAACTTGGTATCTCTGTGCTAATTGCTCTATGTACTGCTTTATTAAAAAAGAGTGTTAGAGGAGGACTGATTGTTGTTGGTGAAATAAACCTTGGGGGTTCCATAGAGTCCCTTCATAACCCAATTAATATAGCCGAAATTGCGATTGAAAAGGGGCTACTTCGCTGCTCATGCCCGTTGCATGTCGCCGGCAGCTTTTCGAACTATCTGATGATATGGCTACAAAGCTTGACATCCAATTTTACTTAGATGCCCGTGAGGCTTTGCTGAAAGCAATTATTGAATAGGCTGATTGCCTCTCTCTCATGGCGTGCAAACGATCATGCAGCAGAGTGTGCTTGCAGCTTCTTTTCAAGTTCCTCATCGGTTATCCTCACCAATGACCGTCCTCATAAAGTGCGAACCCTAAAATTATTTTCGGTGACTCTATCCCGAGAGCTTCCATGCGATGCAGGATGAGGTGCCCCTCGTTTTTCGCTTTCCAACAAGCCGCGCTTAAGCCGCCTTTGGGTGCTGATCGGGATACTTGCAAACCCAGTCTTGAAGGAACTGAGTCGGCGAATTGTAGCCCAGCGTGGAGTGGCGGCGACTCCGGTTGTAGAACACTTCGATGTATTCGGAACAAATCGGCTTCAGCGGCAGCCCGAGTCGCGTAGGTTGTGCCATGCACGCGCTCGTTTTTCAGGCTGTTGAAGAAGCTCTCGCTGGGCGCGTTATCCCAGCAGTTGCCCTTACGGCTCATTGAAGCGGTCATCCCGTAGTCGGCCCGCTTGGAACACAGAGCTTGGCTGGCGTATTGGCTGCCGCGATCACTGTGGAAGAGGACGCCCGCAGGGAACTTACGCCGGAACCAGGCCATCGCCAGCGCGTCAGTGACGATGTCGGCGGTCATCCTGGGCTTGATCGACCAACCGACCATCTCGCGATTGAACAGATCCAGTACGATAGCCAGGTACAGCCGCCTTCGCCGGTCTGGATAGAGGTAATGTCGCCGGTCCACACAGTTGGGCGCCATCGGGGTGAAGTTGCGAGCGAGCAGGTTCGGTGCCACCGGCATCGAGTGCTTAGAGTCGGTCGTGGCCTTGAAGCGCCGCTGGTAGCGCGCCCGGATACCGTGTTCACGCATCAGCCGCTCAATGCGACTTAACCCGATACAGTGGCCCCGGCCCTGGAGTTCCCGGTGCATGCGCCGCGAGCCGTAGGCGGCCTTCACTTCGGCGTGGATACTCTTCATCAACGCCACAGCCTGGGTGTCGCTCAGCCGGGTGGAGTCCGGTGTGCCGCCACGGCGCCAGGCGCGGTAGCCGCTGATACTGACCGCCAGCACCTCGCACAGGTCGAGCAACGGATAGTGGCGGCGCTGCGCGTCGATCCAGGCGTACTTCACAGCACATCCTTCGCAAAGTACGCCGTCGCTTTTTTTAGGAGGTCGACGTGCATCTTCAGCCGCACGTTCTCCGCGCGCAGCCGGGATAGCTCCATTTGTTCGGGCGTGATCGGCTTAGTGCCAGGGGCATTGAGCTTGCCCGCAGCCGAGGCCTTGACCCAGTTACGCAGCGTCTGCTCCACCAAGCCCAGCTCACGCGCACCAAGACCTACCCCAACCTCTTTGACCGCTTGACTGCCTGTTCCCTGAACTCGGCCGTGTACTCTTGCTTCAGTATCTTCTTCACTTTTCGTCCTTCCAGTCTCGATGTTAATCATCGACCCTTGGAAGACGAAATCCAGGGGGCACCTCAGGATGGCTTCAATGGGATCGGGAGCCTCAATAGGATAGTGTTTAGCTTCAAACGCTTCAACGAAAGTCGTCATCACATCCAAACGATCTCCTTCTGGATGTCTCTGGCTGTGCATCCATTAACGCCTCGATCTCGTTGAGGGCGGATTGATAATCTGATTCAGTTTTTATCGGCTTAATCTCCATGCTCAGTGTCATCCCTTACTAACCATCGCCAAGGGTGGCGCTTACACCATGCTCTCTTTCACCATCGTATTGTTCCTTAACCAATCGGCAAATGCCTCCTCTTGCAGTTCGCCACTGGCTAAGGCGGACACCAATCGAGTTGCTTCAAATTCCGAAGCCGTAAGTTGTCGGTTATTTCGTGCCAGGAACACATAGCCCGTCATGAAGCCTGTGCGTTTGTTGCCGTCCACAAAAGGGTGATTGCGAATGATGCCCACGACATAGGCTGCCGCCAGTGCCGCTAAATCCGGCTGATCATAAGTCAACAGTTGACGGGGCCGCGCCAGCGCCGATTCAAGCAAGCCGGTATCGCGAAGACCGCTTGGCCCGCCATGCTCGGCGAGCAAGCGGTCGTGCATCGCCAAGACCACATGGGTTTCTATCCAAATGGGCTCCTTCATTTTGCCAGTGCATGTAAGGTGTTGCGATAGCGGGCCATACCTTCTTCGGCCAGCTTCATCTGAGCTTCAAACTCCGGATCATAGGGGGTCAAGCGATAGCCGCCTTCGGGCATCTCGGTCAGGAAAAGACGATCTCCGTCTTCAACGTGTAAGCGGCTGATCGCTTCCATCGGCAGAACAACGCCCAGCGAATTGCCCACTTTGCGAATTTTTAGGTTAATCATCACGGTTGTTCCTTTAGAGCATGTTATTACAAAGTGATAACATGCTTACCCTGAAGATTCAAGCAAGAAAATAGGCCGCATCGCCCTTTCACCCTCTCGACGGGATGCTTCTCCCCCTACCCTGTTTACCCCTGATAATGTATTTTATCTTGCGTAAAATAAAAACCAAGGGTAGGGTGATTCCATGAGCAAAACACCCCGCCAATCCAAGACTGTTCCCGTTAGTAATCAGGGTGAATTGCCCCTAATGCTGCCGGGGCCGGAACAGGCCGTGGCCCTGGAGGGGTCTGTAACCCCTGGGCCTGGAAGCCTCTCCATCCGCGTCCTGACCGCTGCGGAATTCCAGGGCTTGGCCGATGTGCCGCCTGAGTTGGAATGGTTCGCAAACATCGCGAACGCCAAAACGCGCCGGGCCTATCAGCAAGACGTGAAGGACTTTACCGCCTTTGTCGGGATCGTCCGCCCGGAAGAATTCCGGATCGTGACCCGTGCGCACTTTATCGCCTGGCGCAAGGATTTGGAACGGCGGGCGCTCGCGCCGTCCACCATCCGCCGCAAGCTCTCGGCGCTCTCCTCGCTGTTTGATTATCTCTGCGAACAGAACGCGATCACGCACAATCCGGTAGACGGTGTGAAGCGCCCCAAGGCCAACAACAATGAAGGGCTGACGCCAGCTTTGGGCGATGCCCAAGCGCGGGCTTTACTGGACGCGCCGCCCGGAAACACGTTGAAGGGCCAGCGGGATCGCGCAATCCTGGCGACGCTGCTCTATCACGGTCTACGCCGGGAAGAACTCTGCAAATTGCGCGTCCGCGATCTCCACCAGCGGGAAGGTGTGCTGCATCTGCGGATTGAAGGCAAGGGCGACAAGATCCGCTTCGTGCCGGTAGCCGCAGGCAGCGCGTCTCATCAAGGTATCTGGAAGTAGCCGGGCATGGCGATGACCTTCAGGGATCGCTCTTTCGCCCGGTGAAGAACAACTCGACGGGAACGCTGAACAAGCCGCTCAACCCGGCCTCGGTCTATCAGGAAGTGGTTCGGCGCTACGGCAAGCAGGTCGGCATCAACGCCGATGTTCACGGCTTCTGCGTGCATTCCCTGCGCGCTACAGCGGCGACAAACGCCTTGGAGCACAACGCCGATATTGCCAAGGTCCAGGAGTGGTTGGGACACGCCAATGTCTCCACCACACGCCTTTACGATAAGCGGAAAAATCGACCGGAAGACAGTCCGACTTTTCGGGTGGATTACTGAATTCTTAACCAGTCGGTGAAAGCTCCTTCCGCTCAATTCACCAATGGCTCTGCTTCATATTGGTAGTAGCCGAAGATCATTGCGTTTAAAGCTGAACAATTGATTAACCTGTTTTTCGCAATTGGTGGGGAAGAAATGCATCAATCTCCTTATCAGAGAATGTCATTTCTTCTGACCGTTTTAGCGCTTGCTGAGCCTTTTATACGCATCGTAAGTAGTGCTCGGTGCCCCGCTATATGCTGCATGTAATTCCAAAAGCAATTTATCGCGCTCCGAAGTTAAATCTGTTAGGCGTTTTATACCAAGCCGCAAGTCAGTTATAAGCGACAAGTATTTCTCCCGAATTAGCCAAATATCGCTAGCAGCTTGCTTATGTTTTTGGGCAAGTTCGCCAAGATCGTAGTTCTTTGTATAAGCATTAAGCACGAGAAGGCACGTTGAAACGACCATACCAATAGCAGCACCGATATTTCCAGCACCGAACACAGCAGCGATAAAGCCGCCAGTCGTTATTGCCGAAAGAATAATTTGCCACAACTTGATAGTGCTCCATCGAGACAAAAGAAGGTCAGCGCATTTTTCATGTGTCTTGTGTGTGTAGACAACGCGACCAAAGCACTCCCTCAACTGTGCTTCAAGAAGCGAATTATCAGTAACACGCTCATTCTGGGTAGTCGTTTCCAAAGATATCTCTCCATTTTTGCTTAGCAGACCATTCGCGTTTCGGATTTGCGGTTTCGTGGGCTATTGCGTCCAGAGAAATATTGTAACATCTCGTCGCTTTGTATTGGAAAAGCCCTTTTCCATAAACATACCGCCCACTGCCCGGTGCCTTCCAGTACTCCTGATCTTTGTCTTGGTCCACCATCCACTTGAAAAAGTCTCGACACATATAGTCATAGTAAAGATATGACTTATCCTTATAGCCCCAGTTCTCGATAAACTGGTAAGCGAAAGTGTCTATTAGTAGACCACCAATCCGAACGTCCCACTTGCGCTTCCATGCCCTCATCATTCGACAGAGCGGAACTAGATTTCCGTTACAAACACTATTCTGATTTCTAATGGCCTGGATTTCGGGTCTTGGGTTTGTCGTTCGCCACGATCCACCGTTGTTTGCATCAGGGAATGTATAGCTATCATTCTTGTTGATGAACGCTGGCACAACCTCGAATGAGATACCATCAGTGAATGGGACGATTATGACTTGCCCATCGGCTCGGATGCTTGTCGTTGAGTAGGTTTTTTCAATGGACGTTTTGACCGCTTGGAGCAAAGCCGATTGGCCGTTCCCAGAGTATTTGTCATACTTTTCATACTCTGAATACGGCAACTGGAAGATCATATCTAGATCACTGAAACCAGAAATTGCCGTATTTCGCCCATATGATCAACATACAGGCTGTGCAACGTCGGACGTTGTAGTCCAGAAATCGGTGTTCAATCGTTGCGTGATTTTTTTGTAGCGAATGTAAATTGTCCCAGCATCTTGCACCTGAAGATTTGAGCAAAACTCACTGAACCAATCGGCTAAAGCCATGCGTACTCTCTGAGAAGGCCAATGGACTGCATAGAACCTACAATCCCGACAATATGAGATGCTGCTAGACTATATAGATTTCGCATAAATCCTTAGCTTTTAGGTTCTTTCACACGCTACCCTCTTGCAAAAATGCCGTCAAATGTATCTCGCTTAGGTGAATGCGACTGTGATTATTATCACTTCATCTAAAAAAGTTCTGATGCTAGTACCTTTAATTCTAAACCTTCGAGTGCAATCTAGTTTTGGATCTCTGATATTTCTGATTTTAGAAGTAACCGTTTCCTTAATAGATTGGAGAACAGCCCCTTCGAGTGCATCTTGCATCCGATGAGGATCTACTCGCCGCCCATTAATTTCAAAAGAAATATCAACCATCGTACATCACCTCACTTCTTGCCGCGACTGGGCCGCTGAGTCAGGGCCGATCCGGCTGCGCTCTTCGCATCCTTGCTCGCCTTAGGGTTGCTCAAAACTCTACCCGCTGCGGAAGCTGCTTTCTTACTTGTCACTTCGTTGTTGCCTTTCTTTGCCATAAAATCACCTCATATATTTGAAAAATATATAAATTTTAGATTTGCAATCATTCTCGCAAGCTTATTCTATAGTGCGATTATCCAACAAACAAGTATTATTTTGCCTTTTTTGTTCTTTAATGCCAATAATAGAACTAAAGAACAAATTCAGGGAGCGAAGTCATCGCAACCAAAACCCAAGCGGGAGAGCAAAAACCATGTCCTTCAACCCACAGACCCTCGGAAGGAGGCTGCGCGAAGCAAGGGAAAACTGCGGATTGAGTCAACAAGTTGCGGCTGATTCCATCGGCATACCGCGAACGGCGGTCACGCAACTGGAGGCGGGCAATCGTGCCGTCTCAACCCTGGAACTGGCCCAACTTGCGGAGTTGTACAAACAGCCTGTAGCTGATTTCTTCGGCGAACAACCGCTTCACGAAGATGATTTACTGGTCGCGCTGCATCGGTTGGCTCCGGGCCTCGATACCCGTTCGGATATCAAAGAACAGGTAGAGCGCTGCCTAAGCCTCTGTCGGGAAGGTTGCTCGCTGGAAAAATTATTGGGCCGATCCCCGCGAAGTGGCCCGCCAGCCTATAATTTGCCCGCGCCACGAACGGCCAGTGAAGCCGTTCGGCAAGGTGAGCAAGTTGCTCTCCAAGAGCGGAAGCGGCTTGGCTTGGGTCAGACGCCCATTGCCAACATGGGAGAATTGATCTCGGATCAAGGAATCTGGTCCTCTGGCGTCAACTTGCCTGATGAAATGTCCGGCCTGTTTCTACGCCATACCTCCATCGGCATGGCGATCCTCGTCAACTTTGACCATGTTCAGGGGCGCAAGCGCTTTTCCTACGCGCATGAGTACGCCCATGCCCTACTCGACCGGGATCGCACGGCCACGGTCTCGACTCGCGATAATGCTTCCGAACTGATTGAGAAGCGAGCAAACGCCTTTGCCGCCGCTTTGCTGATGCCCGGTGAAGGGGTCACGGAGTTTCTCCGTGCTCTCGATAAAGGATTACCTAGCCGATATGAACAAACGATTTTCGACGTAGCGACTGAGGGGCGGATTGATACCCAAACTCGGCCTGTTCCGGGGTCTCAGGCCATTACTCATCAGGATGCGGCAATGCTTGCTCATCACTTCGGGGTGAGCTACCAAGCCGCTACTTACCGGCTAAGGAGCCTGAACCTAGTTTCACAACCAGAATGTGCCAAACTGCTAGAGCGCGAATCGGAAGGGAAAGGATTTCTGGAATTCTTAAGGATGTTGGATGATCTCGATAAGCCCGAAAGCAGAGAACGGGCAAGATCGCGAATTGAAGAGTCAAATCGTTCACCTCGCCATTGAGGCGTATCGCCGGGAAGAGATTTCTCGGGGCAAGCTTCTTGATCTCAGCAAGAAGCTGGAATTACCTGGACGCAAGCTGATTGAGCTTGCTGAAGCCGTTAAGGAAGATTAGTTACTGGAGTGCTACTGGACTCATTACTGTGAATGAAGCAGACGCTATTAAAGATGAATGGGCTTCAACGCATAAATTTAAGCTCAAGATCAACTCGTTTATGGACCTTATTTAAAATTTTGGCCCTAATATCAAGATATTTTCCTTTAAAGAGCCGCTCTCCATTTTCTGGTGGATTTGCCTTCGTAAATCGGGATGAATTAGCGCGTATTAACCTTAGTGTCCGAACCGCATCATAAGCACTGACAACGATATCTCTTTGTTTCTTGAATATCGTGCCACCGATTCAAATTTGATCCATTTTTTGACCTTCTCTCACTGGTTTTTGCGTTTATTTGCTCACTGACCTTCTGAAGTTATCATCATCTTCATTTATAAGACCATTATCATTTTAGCCCGAATTTATGTGAAAATCTCTGCCAAGCAGTTGAATAGTGCACTTTTCGATTAACAACTATTTTTCCATCATCTCGTTCTTGCCTCAGAATATAATTCAATATCACCTTCGAAAACTTTTTGTTAATATTATCGACATAATCTTATCGAGAAGAAGCATAACTTTTTATTAGTTCTGCTGTAGGAGAAGTAAAAAACCAAATTCCCTCTGGGAGCCAATACATATAAGAGCGTCTAGAATAGCTATAAGCCCAGTCAAATCTATCAAATTTTGTTAACTATTCTTCCAACTCTTGGACGGCTTCGAAGATAATGCCATTTGAATTCCTCAAGATCCTTTTATACTCGATGCATAGTAGTCTGGGCGAAGCTAGATAATGCAATTTACTTCCTTAGCCAATCATAAATTCTGAAGCCCTGGATCATTCAAGATTAGCCAAATATCTCAAAAATTTTAGCTCTAGCATTTGTTCAAGTCAAAGTTCAAAGAACTTGGCTAAACTCATCAGTTGGGGATGTCTCACTTTATATTAGGATCAATCATACAATTTGATTACGAACATAGCTTTAATTTGCCACAATCTTCGAGAATTTTATTCCAATTGAATCAACATTTGGCCTTTCCCTAACTCGAAGTGCATCAGCATAGCTGATGCAAGCTCGTAAGAAAATCCCTGCGGTAGATTTAAAGCCATTTTATCTTGAAGCAGCCAGCATTTTGTGTGAAAGCATTGAATTTAGTTATCGCAGGGCTTGAGGATGATGCTGTATCATGGGTTTCTAAGCCGAGAGCTTTGTTTGAGAATCCCATGTAACGGTTTTAAAATTGGTCAACGACTTTTCCCAGTATTTCGTCTGAATTGCTTTTCTCGGAGGAAATTTATCATATTTGATTTCAGGAATGTTGGTAAAAATGGATTGCCATCCCGAAAACTCACAAGCGATTCAGAATGAACTTTAATTCCTCAACTTTCTCATATAGCTCTCCTATGCAGGTTGTGGAATTTTTTAGATACCATTCTATTTTTCTAAAATTAAAAATCTTTTTATTAAGAAACTTAACAAAACATTATTTAACTTCATTAAATGTTTTATTTTTCATAAAAAATGTTTTCGTAGAAAATTTTTCCTCTTAACCAAACATCTTCAACTGGATTCTGATCAGGGGCATTCGGTTCAAACAAAATGAAGGTTACTTTCAATTTTTTCTTCTACCTCTCCGTTTATTTTATTCAAATAATCCTGAACTTCTTTACAACAGTGGTAGGAGGCTCCATCCCAAATAATAATGAGTTTCTTATCCTTGTTTAGCGCTTGTAAGTGCTGGATAAATAAAACCGTATTTTCTCCATTTCCTCGATCATAAGGAGTGAGAACAAAATCTTTATTATAAAGATTCAGCGCCCCATAATACGTCTGTCTGTCGTTAGGATTCTCTATTGGAATCTCAATTCTTTGGTTTCGTCTACCCCAGACATACCCTGTGGTATCATCTGACAATAAATGACACTCATCTTCAGCAAAACAACCACTTCTCCAGCGATGATCTCGGCTTGCTGTTCTTCAAGTTTCTTCTTAATCTCTTCCCGTTTAAGCATCACTTTATCTTCATCCCGCTCTTCGTTTATCGTTTGGGTTTGATGCCAACTCAGTCCAGCCTCTTTCAGCATATCGTAATAGGATTGCTTCGATTGATAAATCACTCCATAATGAAGCTCAATCCAATCTCTTAATTCTTCCACACTGTAATAAGGTTTATCTTTCAAATGAAAGAAAATTTCAAAACGCTGGGATTCCGTTAAAGTCCAGTACCCCCTTTGTAATTAACTCGTAACCCCTCTGCGCCTTCATTTTCATAGATCACTTTCCATTTGCTCACAAAAGAATCAGACACATCTAACAAAGCACAAATCTCTTTTGTTTTGAAATTATGAACGAGCATTTTACTGCCAGTGCTCTTTTTATTTCAAGCCCCTCTAGTGAACTAATAATATCATCTAAATTTAACATGACTCAATTCTCCTATAAAAATAATTATTAATAACTATAAATTTTTCAGAAGGGTGTGTTGAAAAATTCCACAACCTGTAAATGATTGCTATACCATGCCAGAATGGCGTTTGTACTTTAGAGAATAAATATGATCGCTGCTATAGCAATCATTTACAGGTTGTGGAATTTTTCAACACACCCTTCTGAAAAATTTATAGTTATTAATAATTATTTTTCTCTGTACATGACAAAAATTAGCTTGAAGGGTAAAAATGATTAAAATCAAGAAATTGAAACAATTTAGCAAGATTACAAGAAGATGTGGTGTTGAATAAAATATTACCCGGATAAAATCCAAACCGACTCTAAAATACTTTTTTAGAAAGTCGAAGATGTTTTTACCTTAATCGGTTTAACTAAATCGTGTTGCCATTCGCCATGTACGATACGACCAACAAAAGCAATGACCGGAACGATTAAAGTTTTTTAATCCGTTCAAGGTCAGTAACGTGAGTCTCTTCGAGATTAAATCCCCGGCTTTTTAAGCAACTAAATAATGTTTCGATTTGCCATCTTTCTTTGCTAGTATTCAAGAGCGTTTTGCCCGTCATTTTTGCTGGAGGCCACAATAAGAAATTCACCATCACTTAAGCGCAACGCCGTTAAAATAAACCGGTACCCCGGTGATAAGACGTGGATCTTCAATCGTGAAAGATTCAGCAGGTTTCAAATGTAAAATAGATTTTTTACCTGCACTTCTTGGCCTTGACTATTCGTGGTTTTAGCATCTTTTTTTAATACGAATATTAAAATTAATTCCATTATTTTCAAATACTTAAACCATTTTTCACCGATAAATTCACGGTCTGCCAATACCCTAAGAATCGGTTTTTACCGAATTGCTTAATAAAATCGGCCAGAATATCTATACGCTCTTGAGTATTAGAGTTGCCTCGCTTATCTAACAGCACCAGCGAACCGGTATTGCCAGACCACGATACGCAACCGCTAAGACGAGAACATTAATGTTTTTTTACCCCATTTCCAATTTGTTCGGTCGAGAATTAAATAATAATCTTGAGTTAAAAAACCAAATAATTTCCGCGATAATTAGCGAAACTTTATCAAAATCGGGTAAATAATCACGGATAAAACGTTGAATACGCTGATACCGTGAATCGGGTTTAGCCTCGTTTGGAAAAACGATGGCTAATTCGGTTAAATTCATACTGCGTGTACTCAGTAAAGCAATGAGCATTCCAATCCAAACAATCTATTCTCGCTTTATTCCAGTTAAATGTTTGATTGATCAGTGTCGATAGCTCGTGGATTTGATTCATGATATTCATCTCCTTCGTGAAAAGACAATATTTTCCACAATTTCAATAAGTTAAATTTTTGTCATGTACGAGATTATTTTTA
>JADJVA010000024.1 GCA_016716765.1 Bdellovibrionales bacterium
CGACAAACCCTTAACAGAATGAGTGTGAGGAGATGAGAAAAATTCTGATCGCCCTTTTCAAGGACAATAACCTGGCTTTCGCCGAAACTCCAAAAATCTTGAGTGATTTGGTGTCGCTGCGGAGTGAAATAGGAAATTCTCGGAAAGGAAATGGAACTTCTCAAAAGGAAAAACACAGAACTTGATATGTGGATGCAGAAACGTCTGGAAATCGAGTCGAATTTGCAGAAAGAGAAGTTGAGACATGTTCAGATTGCAGAAAGAACTCCGACATTCCAGCTCTCACGCAAAGGTCACGAAAAAATAGAGCCTCAGGGAAGTCGCAATTGTTGGATGGAATTCGTGAAGCAAATTGGTAGACACTTCTCTTCCTTTTTCGAAGGGCAGAGAAAAGCTCGACTCGAGAGTCTTGATGGAGCCGTCTAGAGCGTGGGATGGAGTCATCCGAGATCTTGGAGCCAGCCTTAGGTTTTATGAAAGTGAGATTAAGTTGGGGAACGCAAAATGAATTTCTATTGGATTTTGACTTTCCTCGAGGGCGCGAGAGAAAGTGGAAGCCGTGCGCTTGGGCCTTTTGCAATGTTTATTAGGCAAGTCGATGGCGAGATGAAAGGAGGTTATAGAGGGAAGTGGTTTGGTTCACCAGGACTCTGTCAAGGGAAACAAGAGCAGGAGGTCGTCCGTCTTATGGAAGATTTGAAACAGAAAAGGAAGAGCGGAGTCTATTTCTTGCCACTTTCTGAACGGTCAGGTGCTTTATGAGAATGAGAGCTTGGCGTATTTTGATGTATTTTCTGTTTGCTCCATTGGCTCAGGCCGAAAATCTGGATTTGGAAAAATCGTTTCAGATTGAATACTCATATTTGATCTCTCAGAGAGAGGCTCTGTTGCGTCAGAAAAAAATGATGGAGAAGAAATTTGACGAGCGAATTAGCTTGGTGAAGAATCAGTTGGATATGGCCCAAAAGGAATTGGCCAAATGACCGTAAAAAATGATGATGAGTTTGAGGCTTTGGCGATTGGATAAAAAAGACGACCCTCCAGAGGGGAGACCTCGTTTGAAGCGATCTACCGAAAATCAATAAAAGTATTAACTGAAGCTGAAAGGTCTCTTCGCTTTCAGGAAAGGCAGGAGAAGGCAGAAGTTATCGCTCCGACGGGCCTGGCGTTGCAAATTTAAGTCCGATCTTTTCTCGATCAAAGAAGTTGTTGGAAGCTTTGGCGAGTTCAGAGAGATTCTCGGGCTATTATCTGGACGAGCAAGATACTCTTCGGAGAGGAGAGGTGACAAGACTCGGGCAGGTTACTGCCTTCTTGAGCGGACAACATGGAATGACAATGCTGGGCCCCAGCGGTAACGGTACTTTGAAGGCACTCAATAGATCCACCGACAGTTTCTATCTTTTTGATAATTTATGAGGCGGCTCAGTTTAAACTTCCGGGGACATGGGTTGAACGTCTGACTGACTCAGGTCCAGCTTTATTTTTGTTAATGATGTTAGGAGTGGTGGCTGGTCTCTTCTTTGTATTGGTAAAAATATAGCCAATGGGAAAGTTAGTTTACTTTCTTATAGTTGTGGGGTTTTTTGTAATGTCGCTAGGGCTTATATCCAATTTTTTTTGCACTCGATCCGAGACAACTGCGATCGCCTGCATCTGCGGGGCCAAAGCCAGTTCCAATTAAGATCGCTGAAGCTAAAAGGAAGCTTCCTCCGCGTGAAGTGCAAGCCAATTTGGAAAAATCGCTACAGCTTTGGCACCAGAGTCATCTCGTGTTTCGCTCAAGGAATTGGGAGGAGTTGGTTTCGGCGGCTCGGGAACGGGATTGGCCATTGGCGGATCAGGAGGTTTTTCGCACTGGCGTAGCTGATATTGTCAATGAACGCGGAGCGATGACCGCTCGCCACGGGTGCTCTCTGCAATCCTCCCGAATATCCACCTCTGGCTCGGAAAAGGCCTATCTGGATTTGTTGTCTTAAAGATCTACGTGGATAGGAGTGGTATCGTGGAAGATGTGAAGATCGCAGAAAGTGTGCCCGGGGGAATCTTTGATCAGGCCGCAATACTGGCCGTGCGAGCTTGGAAATTCGATCCAGCGATAAAGAATGGACAAGTGGTGGCTGAATGGGCCACACAAAAGGTGAAGTTCGAATTGAATTGAATTGATTTGAGGAAAACATGATTGAATTTCTAATAGCAATATTTCTTGGATGCAGCCCTTCCGTTGCGGCGGTAGTGGAGCCTCTTTATGACGAGTTGAGCGAACTAGATCTCGTTGAAGTTCTCATTCGAGACGATAAGTTGGATTTAGCTCAACAGGAGTTGGAGGAAACCGCAATCAAGCCGCTATTGGATTCTTCGCGGCCATCTTGAAATGGCGAGAAAAATTTTCTCAAGGCTTGTATAGCTATCAGAAATCTGATCCCTCAGAGGAGAGAAGTTTGTTCTTGGCGAGATCCTCGTATGAACTTCAGAAATATGAAGATTGTCGAGAACAATATCGGCAAAGTGGTCGTTTGTGGAAGAAATCCGAAGAGGACATCATTGCCAAATCAAAGTGTGAGTTTCAAACTAATTTTGGCAAGAGGCCTTGGACTCATTGGTGCAAGGAGAGGTGGTATTTAAATCATTTTCTCTAAAGAGAGAGCATGTGGCTCTTCTTTTAGATCTAGGTTTAAATCAGCTCGCTTTGAGCCTCGCGACATCTGAACTTGGCTCTGTTCGGAGCAGTGAGCTGCTCTCTTTGGCCCAACTTTTCTCTGAGAAGAAGGCAACCAAAGAAAATCTCGCCTTTGTCGAATATGCGCGTGCGATGGCCCCGAGGGATATTGAGATCCAAGTCCTGTCAGCGCAGCTTGCCTTTCAAAACGGACAGCTTCGCACCACTCTTGATAGCCTGATCCGATCGGCCGCATTGAGTCCACGGTACCAATTTCATGTTGCAGAACTTTATCGGGAAATGGGTAAATTTGAGCGAGCCACATTTCATTCTCAGTTTATTCAAGACTCAAAAGAACGCCTTCGCTCACGCATGGCAATTTACTTAGATCAAAAAAACTACTCTCTGGTTGCTTCGATGGATTCTCTTATGGGCCGCGAGGCAGGATCTGGTGATGACGAGGCTCGATATGCCGTGGCCTATGCTCTATTTGCTCAGGGCAACTTCGACCGCTCGTTCACCTATCTGAATTCAATTCGTCAGAGCAGCTTGATCGAAAAAACCAGTCAGCTAAAAAAGACTCTGAAAGAGGCCCGCGATGGTTTGGATCTTTAGGGCGCAAGGTTTCTTTCGAGATCAATACAATTTGTCCTAAATATTTGATCACTGTGAGAATATCGGAGTTTCAAAAATGAGCGAAGTCTAGCATCTTCTTCCTGAACATTCTCAAATCCAGTGGATTTTGGTCTCGTTTTCAAATCAAAATGTTGTTGATAAATTCTGAGTTTCACTTCCTCTGATGACTGAGTGTCGCCGAAGTGATTGTTTACCAAATTTTGAACGAGGGGATCTCTCAGGTACCTCAGCATAATTTCGGGTGTGTACTGAAAAAATCCCGGACAGGCCTCTCTTTTTCGAGCAAGAAAAATCGATACCAAGAAGCGATTCTTTCCTTTTCAATCAAAAACCAATTCTTGTGGTTTTGGTTTTGGTTTTGACTTTTGCCTGTTGAATCAACATGGATTGTCTGTTCTTTTTTAAAGAGACACTCTCCCGACCCCAAAACAGGGTATCCAATAATTTGATCGGACAGCCACATTGTCACGAGCAACTGAGGCGAAAAACACTGGGAGATCTCGGCATAGGATAAGGCCTCGCCACTCCAAAATTTCAGAAGATCTAAGTCAAAAAATTGAAAAGGCACACCTAGCTCATTGCAAGTCAAAACAGCCCAGGAAATGTCGTGGAGATTGATCTGATCTTTATACCGGGCAACTGCTATTTTGACAGAAATTCCCGCCTCCAGAAATGACCGGAGCACTGTTTCGCTGTCCACCCCGCCCGAAAATAAAATCCAGATATCTCCAGTTACCTTTGCGCGAATCGTTCTCGCAGTTTCCATGCACTCATCTCGAAAATCAAGAGGACGACGGCGACACCGACCATATTTTACCCACCAGTTCTGTTCGGGATTTGTCCTAAAGGCCTCGAGTTTGTTATTGTAGCCAAACTTGAAATGAGAATTGTGAGTCAACTCAGGTCCTTGATATCCTACGACCTGCAACTCCATTGAAGCTCCCCCCTCTCAGCACCCAAAATGACCCACAGTGGGTCGGTTGATAGGCCGAAAATATCAATTTTCTCTGTCCTTGTCTTCACTGTCGAGTCTGTTGACAGATATATTTTTCAACAAACTCCAGCCCATTTGCAATAGCGAGAATCGGCTGGCCTGGCACGAATCGTCAGTTGCTGATTTCTCGCACACAATGTATAGAAGGCCACGAGGCTCGTTGAGGCGTGTTCGCGCTTTGGAAGAAATCGTATCGAGGTTTATCTTGTTTTATGAAATTTTAGTTCGAGATCAAGGGAAACGGCTAAGGAAGAGGGAACTCTTTGTGGTGATAGGATTGTTCTTCATCGCATTTTTCGCTAGGGCTGACGAGGCGAAAAGGCTGGAGAAATCGGTATTTACTCTTAAGGACTCAATTTTGTTTGCTCGAGATAATTCCCCAGCCTTCGATGATTTGAAGCGAAAACTGCAGATTTCCGAAATGAATGAAAAATCGGCGGCTTTTAAAATACTTCCGTCTCTTGATCTGGTTGCGAAAAACGGAGTGAGCGGAAGCTCTCCGAAAGATGCCTCTGGGCACCCAAGTGAATTCAGTTTGGGTCTTACTGAATCGCTTTACGACAATGGGGCCTCTCGCACGAATCATCAGATTGCAATACTTGACAAAATAGGTCTGAGTTGGAGTTTGAGGACAAGAAAGCTAAATTGGCATTGGACGTCGCGACTCGCTTTGTTGATTATTCTTTAAAATTGAAACTACTCGATATTCAGGAACGTCAGCTGAAGCTAGTCAAAACAGAATTCGAAATGGTCTCGAATGGCTACCACCAGGGATTAAAAACCAAGCGAGATTTCCTCCGATTCAAGTCGTATCCAATTCGCCGAGAAATTGATGTGACGGACGCAAAAAATAATGCTGACATATCTCGCCAAGAGCTGCTCAAGGCTATTGGAGCAAAATCAGAAAGCCCTGGACCAAAGGAATTTGCGCCTGTAAATCTCGATTCCATTTTTGATTCTCCCACCGAATTGCCAGCAAGGATTGAAGATCATCTTCAATATCGAGCGGCAATCCTTGAAAAGAAAATGAATCGTCTTGGAGTCGATTTGGTTCGGAAAAAAAATCTCCCGGAATGGTTGTTAACAGCTGGACTGGCCTATTCGAGCAGCGACTACCTAGGCACTCAGCAAAGTTTTTCCGATAATGCAAAGATTGGGTGGAAGCCTTGCTCGTTGTTAAATATAATTTTATGGATTGGGGCACGCGTGCCCGTGATTATGAAATCTCCGTCCAGAAGGACATGATCAAAGCAATGAGATAGATACTTCCCTTCTAGGCCTGCAAGCCACGCTCAATCAATTGAACTCGAAACTTGAAAATGTCCGTAAAAGCTATCACTTGGCAAAAGAGTGGGTGGCTATTGAGTTAACCAACATAGAATATATAGGAAGGGAATATCGGAATGGGAAAGTTCAATACCTTGATATGATTGCGGGTCTTAATGCACTCTCAGATGCTCAGAATAAATTTTATTCAGTTTCTGCCGAATTGCATAACGTCCAATTCAATATTCTCTACCATAAAGGAAGTCTCTATGACCTTCTCGTCAAATGATCGAAAATGGTTGATGAGAGCAGGTGGATCTTTGGCCACCATTTTAGTTTTGTTTGGCATATATCGATTGAGTGGATGTTACGATAGCAAGAGTCGGAGAACCATTGGAGTTGTAACGAGGCAGGATTTCGTCCAAAGAGTCACCTTTGCTGGAGTTGTCGTTCCTTTTAAGAAAACAATCGTGACGGCTCCCTATAATGGCTATGTGAGCAAGCTTTTTGTTTCTGTGGGCGATCCGGTGAAGGCGGGCGATCCTATCGTCAGCGTGGTCCAGTCGCTTCAGTCAGGAGATAGTCCTTTTCCTCTAAGATCTCCTTTGAACGGAGTTGTAGTTCAGGTTGAGAGGTCAGAGGGCGAGTATGTGAGAGCGGGTGATTACAAGGAGTTTATTTTGAGGATCGATGATACAAGCAGACTCTTCGTTGCTGCCAATGCTCCAGAGCTGGATCGGGTAAAACTGCGATTTGGTCAAGAGGCTGTCATTCGGGCTTCTGCGATAATTGATCGAAAATATAAGGGCCTCATTCGTGAGCTTTCGTTGGCTGCTAGGGATAAGGAATCTGAGGCAAACAGTCAGGTTGTCGATTTTCCGATTAAAATAGAAATAACCGATGGAGACGAAATGATAAAACCGGGGATGTCGGTTATTATAGATGTGATTACAGCTAGAAAGGAAAACGTATTAAGTCTTCGGCATGAATTTATTCGGAGAGATAATGATCACTATTTTGTTGTGTTGCAATCAGGTGAACGGCAGACCATTGAGGTTGGAATTCAAAATGAAGAGGGATTTGAAATTTTATCTGGCCTGAGTGAAGGTCAGAAAATTAGGCAGGTTAATTTTTCAGAGCTCAACTCAGCGGAATAAACTAAATGAATGCAATCGAAGTTGAGCATCTTTATTTTTCATACGGGCTCGCTCAGACATCTATCAGTTCTATATTGAAGGATCTCAGTTTTACTATAAGAGTGGGCGAATTAGTTGCGATTCAAGGACCGTCTGGATCAGGTAAATCCACTCTACTTTACGCCTTGGGACTTTTATCGCGCCCAGACAGTGGGCTGATTCGCATTCTGGGAAAAGATGTATCTAGCTGCACAGAAGTGGAGCTCGCTAAAATCGAAATCGGAACATTGGTTTTGTTTTCCAACAGTTTTACCTACTGCCTAAAACAAGTGTGCTTGATAATATACTGCTTCCAACTCGCTACTTTGACGAAGAAATTCCGAATGGGATTAATCAGATCGATCGGGCAAAGAAGTACGCGGAACTGGTTGGTTTGGGAGATAGACTGCAATCCCACCCCAATCAACTGTCCGGTGGACAGCAACAAAGGGTAGCCATTTGTCGCGCACTTATGAGCGACGCCAGGGTTATTCTTGCAGATGAGCCAACGGGAAACCTTGATTCAGAATCGGCCAAGCAGATACTTCAGCTCTTGAGAGACTTGAACAAAAATCACAGTAAGACCATTATCATTATCACCCATGACAACGAGGTGGCGAATCAGTGCGATAGAATCATTAAAATTAAGGATGGGCGAATCCTCGATCAGTCTATTGTTGATCAGTCGAAATTTAATCAGACAAACATTCTTACAATCCCTTCTTTGATATCAGAGAAATCAGAAAAAAATCTCAGCGCGTGTTCCCGATTCCTGTGCTCACTTGGTTTTCTCAAACTTGATCCCAAAAAAGCCTTGAAGGTGTTTAGGGACATTCTACCTTCAGCTATTTGGAATTTGAAGAGACATAAGACAAGAACGGCCCTCACGATGATTGGTATTTCAGTAGGGATCGCGGCGGTTTTGGCGATGATTACGCTTGGACAGTTCACAAAAGGAAAGATACTTGCTGGATATGCCGACATGGGGGTTAATACAATTGTATTCAATGGTATTCCTAACTGGGATATCAAAGCCACTGATCTCGTTCCAACACCCTTTCGTTTTTTTGATTGGGAGGGTGAAGTTAATTCTTTAAAGAGAATCTTCCCCGAGATTGATAGGATGTCACCGATTCTAGATAGAAGCAGGATTACACTGAATTATGGGGGACGAGCGATCGACCAAGATGTAAGGATGATAGGGTTTGGCGAGGATGGACTAAGTATTGCCCAGCGACGTTTGCTTTTTGGTCGAAATTTTTCGCAGGTTGAAATTGTGCAGAAAAGTTCTGTTTGCATTATCGGATACGAAATTGCGGAGCGGCTGTTTTTTGATAGTCAGCCTCTTGGACAAGTTCTAAGGATCAGTGAGGGAAAGAGTTCTTATAGCTGTCGTGTGATTGGTGTGCTGAGCCCCTCAACAAGTGGCAAGGAAGGCCTCCGGCCGAACTTGCAGGTTGTGGTCCCCTATTCCTTTTTTCAGGCTCAGTCGGGAAATTGGTGGTCTTCTCAGCTCAAGCAAATCTTGGTACAAATTGATGAAGGAGCTGACGCAGAAAGGGTTGGAGCGGGAATCAAGGCCTTTTTTGAGCAGAAGTATGGTTCCTCTGGCACGTTTTCAGTTGATTCTGATAGTGTTCTTGTGAACCAAATGAGACAGTTTTTAACTCTTTTTACGATCCTTCTTTCATCTGTCGCATTTGTTACTCTTTTGGTGGGAGGAGTTGGCATTACAAATATGATGCTTGTGTCAATTTCAGAGAGATTTAGAGAGATTGGACTGAGAAAAGCACTCGGGGCAACGAGCCGAGAAATTCGAACTCAATTTCTTATGGAGTCGATGATCGTGTGTTTTATCGCAGGCTTTATAGGATTGATTCTCGGCTTTTTTGTCCTATCAGATAGCGATTTGGGTGGCCACGAAGTTTGTTGATAAATTGAGTTTCGAATGGACTTTGGATGGCATGGCCCTCTTTTTATCAATTCTCTCTATTTTTGTCGTTGGTCTCGTCAGTGGCATTTTTCCGGCTGTTAAGGCGGAGAAACTTCAAATCATCGAAGCACTGAGGTCTGAATAGAGGAGCCCTTTCCTCGAAAACAGGGGGGGCAAATTTCAAAAATGAGACTTGAATTTGGTTTCAATAAGGAGCCTTTTCTGGTGAAGAGGTGACTTTTTGCGTCTCGTTTTTTTCAAGAGGAGCGGCATGAAACCTAAAAAGGCCATTAGACCGCCCTAAATTTTAATTCAGAATAATGAGAGAGAAAATGTTCTGGTTTTTTGATTGGCATAAGAATTGAACCAATAGGGCGCGGGAGAGTTTTATGCTTTTGATCTTACAAATTGCGGGAGGCACGGTCCTTGGGCTGTTGATAGCTCTTGTTATTGTGGATTACTTGAGGAAATCCTTCTCACAGTGCTCATTTTTCTTGGTCTCGGGATTCCGATGATATGGGTTATCGCCCACTTTGAGGGAAATACTGGTATTTTGAGAAAGATCGTCGGTGCTTTTAAACCCCCTTTTCCCAAGCTAGCGATCAAGCGAAATTTTCGAATTTTATATCATGAGGAGGAGCAAGACGGACCCTGTCCCTATCTTGCCTCCATCTCTAATGGCTTTTTACAGGACTACGGCCGTTTCACCCCAATTATAAAGAGCAGAAATTCCATCGCTGACTTCGCCATAGAGAGACCGACCGAATTTGACGACATCGTCACTGTCCACGCGGACCCTAGGCTAAACGCTGTCCTGGCTCTGATGTTATTACCAACTTCAGGGCCTGTGAGGAAATAGGGGTAGACTTGATCTCCCCAATACAGGACTCCAGTTTTTGCTTGCCATCCCCAGTTTAGATTCGCGAGAGTAGACAATTGGGGAAATGTAGAAAGAATCCAATTTTTGACACTTGTTCGAACTGACTCCGGGAGTAAAAATGTTTTTGAAATAGATGCTGTGGCGCCGGTGAAATCTTCTGGACGCTTGAGTTCACCATAAATAAAGCCAACAGAAAATTTGCCACCGAGTCCCAGGGTACGATCTTCTGGAAGTCCTTTTCTCAGCCCAACAGGTGCATCCATCCAAACCATAAATTTGCTAGCTTCCTTAACGAGGGAATCTTCGCGCAAGTAAAATTGTTATAAAAATCATTTCCTCTTTTCTCCTGAATTTTGTTAACGAGAGCTTGCAAGGTTCTCAGCATGGCGTGCCGTAGATCTTGGTCAGAATAGCGTGGTGCGATCTTTCAACAATGCCACTTTCTCCATGTTTTTAAGTATTTCCATCATTTCGTCACATTTTTTCCACTTCTTGAAGGGGGATTTTTCTTACTGATGGACTGTAAGGAACCCCACTTCGGTAAAAGTTCCTGATAGCCCGTTCAACCGCGATATGCGGAATTTCCCAGTAGCACCGGTTTCAACGATGAGGCCAGACGGTCTCCACCAATCGACCTTTGAAAAATTTTTGAGATGATCTGCCGAATCAGGGAGGCTCTCTTCGATCGCATGCACGGACTTTATCCCCCGTAGCAGCCTTCAGTTTTCGGGTAGATTTTATCACAGTGAACATCTCCCAAGCCAATTGCGGAATCCATGAGATCCTGTAGGTTTTTTCGGCATTTTCCCGTCTTCCACAAGTCTGCCAAATCCTTTTTGAAAATAATTGCTCGAGCTGTAGCCAGACGCTTGGAGGCATCCCCCATTTCATGGAAGGGAACTTCAATATCTACATAGAGATCGATGGCTAAAGCCGTCCAAAATGTGAATGTCCTGAGGCAATTTAAGTCTTGACCGACTTCGTCATGTCCCCCCAAGCACCAGTGAACTACTGAGGAAAAACTATTGTTGCAACGAAGCAAAGCACCTTGATCATAGCTACCCCTCCTGTTTAGTAAAACCCTATTGCGAAAGTACATACTGATGATTAATCTGATCCTTTCCAACTCCCGTGATGATTGGAGTAAAAAATAAAAAATTCTAAGTATAAGAGATAATTATTACAACTAATTATATTTTTTCATTTCGTCTTGAAGGGTCTCGACACCAAAATTTGAACCAGTTTTCCAATCATCGGGTCGCACGAGGTTGTCCAGACCAGAAGTGCCCCCAGCCTCATGAAATATCCACGGAATGAGAGCATCTCGAAAAGTCAATGATTCGTCCCATGAAGTGATCAAGCCTGAAGGTCAAAAATCCGAATTGTGAAAAAAACAAAAAGACAAATGGCGGAGGGGAGAATGAGTCGGAGATAGAGAGATCTGAGAGTGCGATAAAAGAGATCGAACTTGGCTTTTGCTCCATAATAGCTTCCGCCATATTTATTCACCCACTGTTCTACGAGTTCAAAAAGCCGAAATTTCTCCTGAGATAATCTGATCCTGTATTTTAGGATTCCTCTCAACTTCGTCTTGAATGAGTTTGGTCAAGTTAGACCACTCAGAAAGATTGATTTCCAGGAAGATGAATGTAGCCAAATAATTGAGCAGTGGGGATGAGTATACCAATTGATCGGATGAGGCCTAAAGATAGCTTGGCGATTTTTTGTACATCTTCGATTCATGGCTACCACCAAAGAAGGAAGTTTTGACTAAAGTTAGTGGCCTCAAGGCAGAAGTCAGGCCGGACTTGAGGACCTCGACGTAAAAATCTTTTTCAAAACAATATCAGTATACCAAGTTTATATAGATTCCATTTCTAAACGGGTCAATCATGCCGACAAGGGCACGATCCTTTTGGGAAGACTATCTGTCCTGGGATTTTGTACAGTATAAAGATCGACAAAAGTCTTCAATCTCCTTGAGGTCAATGCGCCGATCGGTAGTTTTTTGAGCTTATTAAAAACCGTCGTTTCTTAAGGAAGTCAACCCATCGAGTATTCAATATTTTTTCAGCCAGTAGAGACCAAGTGAACCGAATTCGAAAATAAAATGACGACCCAGGGCCTCTAGGAACGCGAGCTTTTGCTCAGGGGGAGAGCTGGGGGAAATATCAAATCTTGCTTCTTCGCCAGGTTGGGATCTGTGCACCTCGCCAGACGCATTTTCTGGAGTTTTCGTGGCAGCGTCGATTCCAATTGCTCTAAATAATGAGCGCGGAAGCAATTGAATCTCCGGTAGATCAAATTCGTCAAAAAAAATCGATTTTCAGCCTTCGACCCGCTAGGTCCATAGGTTGATTCGTGGCGATCGGCTCGAGACGCCGCATCTTGGGAGTCTGCCACCAGTTTGAGACAGGGCTGAGATCTCATCTTTGCCCAAGAGCTGTCAGGCAGGTCAAGGCTGTCAGCATGTGAACGATGAACAGTGAAGACCACAAAATTTTACAACTAAATCCGGATTCAAATGGCCAAAAAGCCCTCCTGTGCATCGCAATGCCTCTCGAATTTGAAGTAACCGGACTCCTGCAAAACACATTTTCGGGGCCCATGTCAAGAACGAAGCAACCTACTAGACATCAGGAACCATCAATGCTAGGTCAAATAAGATAGTTTCTAACAATAGAAAGCGGAAAGATGGCCGAGTGGTTAAGCGCGCACGCTTGGAAAGGTAACGGTTAACCCTGTTCCAGGGTTCGAATCCCTGTCTTTCCGCCAAT